>PWKM01000251.1 GCA_003559755.1 Planctomycetota bacterium | reverse complement strand
CGTCCTGGTGGAGCCAACGGGACTCGAACCCGTAACCTCCACGCTGCCAGCGTGGCGCTCTCCCAGTTGAGCTATGGCCCCGACCTTGGGGTGGCGTCATAGCCACCAGCCGCATTATATGCGCCCCGACGCGCCTGTCAAGTTCGCCGCCTGCGTCGAGCGGAAACGCGCCGGCTCGTCGTCTCCTGAGAAAAAAATATGTCGGATGCTTGACATACCATCGGCAAGGCCGATATCATCTCTGTCTGTTGGCCTGGCAGGTTTCGCGGCCGCGGTTGATTGCCTGGTGCAGCCCGACATAAATGCAGATTGAGTTCTCGGGGAGGTAGCTCTTGCCGTCTTGGATGGTCAAGTGAGCACCTCCGAACAGGTCCTATTGTTACAGGAGAAGAGCATGCTGATCGAACAGTATTACGTCGACGGGATCGCGCATTTGTCCTATCTCGTTGGCGGCAAACGTTCGTGCGCCATCGTGGACCCGAAGCGCGACATCGAGGAGTATGTGGCGGCGGCCAAACGGCTGGGGCTCGAGATCACACACATCCTCGAGACACACCTGCACGCCGATTTCGTCTCGGGGCACATGGACCTGGCAAAGCGCACCGGGGCGACGATCTACGCCCCCAGGTCTGGCAATTGTGCCTACGACCACGTGGCCGTCGGCCAGGGCGACAGCTTCGATATCGAGGACATGCACGTCGAGGTGTTGGATACACCGGGCCACACGCCTGATTGCCTTTGCTACGTGATTTCCGACGGCAGCCGGGCCGACGAACCCGCCGTGGTCTTCACCGGAGATACCCTGTTCGTGGGCGATGTCGGAAGGCCAGACCTGTTTCCCGGGCGTGGGGAAGAACTGTCTTCGCAGCTCTATCACAACCTGCACGACAGGCTCCTGAAACTGCCCGACCATTGCCTGGTCTATCCGGCACACGGCGCAGGTTCGCTCTGCGGCAAAGCAATGGGCGCGATGCGAGTGAGCACCATCGGATACGAGCGCCGGTTCAACCCGGTGCTTCAGCACAAGACGGAGGCGGAGTTCAAGGAGGCCCTGTTGAGCGGGATGCCGGAAGCGCCCGACCATTTCGCCCGCTGTTCGGACATCAACCGCCAGGGCCCGGCAATTGCCGCCGAGATGCCGGCCCCGCGCCCGCTGTCGCCCCGTGAGGTGGATGACCTGCTCGATCAGGGGCATACGGTGCTCGATGCCCGCGACTATTCGGCCTTCGGCGGGGCACATGTCCCGGGCGCGTACAACATCGACGCAGCCCACAACTTCTCGACGTTCGCGGGCTGGCTGCTGCCGGCCGACCAGCCGATCGTTCTGGTTGCCGCATCGGACGATCAGGTTCCAGTGTTGGCCACGATGCTGCGCCGGGTAGGCCTGGACAACGTTGTCGGCTATCTGGAGGGCGGGATGCATCCGTGGATCGTCGGCGGGATGCCCGTCGAAAACTTTCCGACGGCGACGGTGCGGGACGTACATCGCTCCTGCGAAGAGGCAAAGCCGGTGACACTCCTGGATGTCCGAGCCGGGGGCGAGTGGGACCTCAGCCATATCGACGGAGCCATGCATATGCCTCTTCCTGCCACGCGGACACATCACGACGAACTTGACCGCGACGCGAAAACGGTCCTGGTCTGCAAGAGCGGAGCACGAGCCAGCACTGCGGGCAGTATCCTTCAGCAGAAGGGCGTGAAAAATCTCGCAGTGATGGCCGGCGGCATGACGGCATGGACCGCAGCCGGTCTGGCGGAAGAGTGCGCCACCTGTGCGCTGCCCCACGGACCGCAAGACAGCTACTCGTAAGTACATGCCACTACATATCACAGGAACAGACTCTGGGCCAGTCTCAACACGAATCGGAGGTGCGGCACAATGGATATCCTCACCGCGGCCCGCTGGTCTCCCTACGTAGCGGGAATCGGCATCGGTGTGCTTAGCTGGCTTACGTTTCTGCTATCGGACAAGCCGCTTGGCTGTTCGACGGCTTTCGCCAGAAGCGCCGGCCTGATCGAGCGGCTGTTCCGGGGCCGAAAGGCCGAAGAGCGGCCCTACTACCAGGAAGTCAAGCCCCATATCGATTGGGGATGGATGCTGGTGTGCGGAATCCTGGTGGGAGCCGTTGGCTCGGCGTTGCTATCGGGCGAGTTCCAATGGGCATGGGTGCCGGCCAAGTGGGCGTCTGAGGCCGGCACCGGTTCACTGGCTCGCTGGCTCGTCGCGTTGGCTGGAGGGTTTTTCATCGGGTTCGGAGCGCGGTGGGCGGGCGGCTGCACGAGCGGCCACGGGATCAGCGGCACGCTGCAGCTCACCGTAAGCAGTTGGATCGCCACGATCTGCTTCTTCCTGGGCGGTATAGCCACCGCGATGCTCATCTATCACGTCATCCTGGGGGGAGGAGCTTGAATCAAATGCTGACCGCACTCCATGAGAAACGTCGTTTGCAACTGTTCCTGGGCTTTCTGGCCGGGATCGGATTCGGTTTCCTGCTCCAGAAGTCCGGTGTGGCGTATTACGATGTGATCATCGGCCAGCTTCTCCTGCGAGATTTCACGGTCGTCAAGGTCATGCTCACCGCGGTGGTGACGGGCATGATCGGAGTTCACCTGCTTGTCGCGCTCGGGCTGGCCAAGTTCCACCCCAAGCCGGGGGCCCTGGGCAAGACGGTCATCGGGGCGTTGATCTTCGGGGTCGGCTTTGCCGCGCTGGGATACTGTCCGGGGACCGTCGTTGCGGCGGTGGGCCACGGGGCACTGGACGCGCTGTTTGGCGGAGTGCTTGGGATGCTGCTCGGAGCAGCCGCCTTCGCCGTGCTCTTTCCGACGCTCCAGTCCGGCATCCTCCAGAAGGGTGATTTCGGAGACGTCACGCTCCCGCGGCTGCTGAAGGTCAACCCATGGGTCGTGGTTGTCCTGCTTTCCGCCGCGATCATCGGGCTGCTTTACTGGATAGAAAAGGCCGGACTGTAGGACTCCGGCTCTCAGTGTAGTCGGCTCTGGTGTCGAGTGGCCGTCATTGACCGCGGGTGCCATATTGGCGGTGGACGAACTCGATGGCCT
>PWKM01000031.1 GCA_003559755.1 Planctomycetota bacterium | reverse complement strand
CGGGGCGAACGCGCCGGAGCCGTTCGCCCGGGACTCGCGCCGGCAGACGCTGCACTGGGACGGCAAGGACGACCTGGGCGCATACGTCGATGACAAGGACAGGGTGGTCGTCCGGGTCTCGCTCGGCCTGACCCCCCGGTTCGAGCGGACGCTGTTCTGGTCGCCCCGCAAGCGGGTGCGGAGCCCGCGTTACCTCGATACCAACCTGAAGTTCGCCGCCGGACCCGACGGCGTCTATGTCTACGACGGCGGCAACTGCGAGCACATCCGCCTGTTCGACGCCGAGGGCGAGTATGTCCGGACGGTCTATCCCCCGCCATCCGATAAGATCGAGACCTTCGACGGGCTGGAGTGGAAGGAGTTCCCTCAGGACGGCAGACGACTTCCGCTGAAACAGCACGGGCGGATTTCGCGAGAGCGTTTTTTCCGGGGCGACAACCGAAGGGCTGTGAGTGCGATGGCCGTGCACGGCGACCTCCTTGCCGCGGCCGGTCGGGAACTGCTCCTGTTCAGCCCGGAGGGCGGCACCTTCCAGGGCCCGTCTACCTCCATCCCGGTCCATGTCCCCGCGCGCCATAACTGGCCCGGCGGGGTGGTACACGTCCCGCCGACCGACATCGCCTTCAGCCCCGACGGCCAGTGGATTTACCTCGCCGGTTACATGTGGACCCGGTCCTGGCGCCAAGGGCTCCTGAACGGGGTGGGCCGCATCCCGGTCGATGGCGAAGGGCCGATGGAGAACTTCGCCGGCAGTTTGGCCGATCTGACCTCGCCCGACTCCGGCGGCCGGCACGGGGGAACGGTCCAGGATGATTTTCTCGAAGGAATCAAGGGCACATTGAAGGCGGGCGAATTTCAGGGCGCGGTCTCGGTCGCCGTGGATGCCGAGGGCCGGGTGTACGTGGCGGACCACCGCAACGACCGCATCCGGGTGTTCGGGCCGGAGGGCGGCCATCTCGACGACATCGCGGCCAGGCGTCCCTCGCTGGTCCGGGTCAACCCGGAGAACGGCGAGGTATATGTGTTCAGCTTTCCTCTGCCCTTCAGCGACATCGAAAATCCGACGATGACCCGGCTGCGGTCGCTGGATGACCCGAGCCGGCTCTCCACCGTCCCGCTGCCCTCGCATTCACACGGTCGCGACGGGCCGTCCCACCGGATCGACATCGATTTCAGCACGACTCCCCCCACGATCTGGATGGGCGAAAGGCACTTGAGCGGCTGGGATTATGGCCGCGCGGACCGACCGGTGCGGACCTGCGCCAAACTGCTGGTCGAGGAAGACGGGAA
This sequence comes from Planctomycetota bacterium, assembly GCA_003559755.1. GTDB lineage: Bacteria > Planctomycetota > PUPC01 > PUPC01 > PUPC01 > PUPC01. The sequence continues at coordinate 1,775 of PWKM01000031.1, read as the reverse complement.
GCTGGTCGTGAAACGCGACTTCGGCGGAGACGTCCTGCGGGAGGTGGTCTATGCCCGCGGCACCCGCCACATGAAACAGCGCCTGTACTTCAACCCGAAGCACCGTCGCCTGTATGTGGGCGAACTGCTCTGCCCGCACGGCGAGCACGTGACCACCATGGCGGACGGGGCGATGATCGACCCCGATACGGGCCGGGTCCGGGCCATCCGGTTCCCCTTCGACGCCGAGGACATGGCATTCGACCTCGAGGGGCACGCCTACCTCCGGTCGTTCGACCATATCGTCCGCTACGACGCGTCGAACCGGGACCCGCAGAACTGGCGGGAAGTCCCGTTCGATTACGGCGAATCATTGGAACAGGCGGGCATCTGGTCCCAGAGCCGGAACCGGATCATCTCCGCCATCAGCTTCTACAGCACCCGCGGCGTCGCCAGCAGCCAGATGGGCGGCTTCGGCGTGTCGCCGAGGGGCCGCATCATCATCAGTGCCAGCAACCCGGAGGAACGGCCGGACCGGCGAGAGGACGGCGATATCTACCAGGTCATGGGCGAGCGATATACACCGCCGATGTTCCCGGGACGGGTCCGCCCCTGGGAAGTCCACGTGTTCGACCGGCACGGCAACCGGGTCTATGCCGACGCCATCCCGGGGGTCGGGCGCAAGGTCGGGCTGAATATGGACGCCCGGGACAACATCTACGCCGTGGTCGCCGCGGTCGGCCGAGTGGCCGGCGAGCCGTACTACCATCCCTTCTCCTGCTCCCTGATCAAGGTCGAGCCCGACACGCAGATGCTGTCGGCCAGCCGCGCCCCGATCCCGCTCTCGCCGGAGCGCCGGCCCGACCGCCCCGCGGACCTGACTCAGGCCGACCCCGGCGGTGAGGTGTGGCTGGGCGAGGGCGCCCGATGGATACGCGGCGGCGTCGGGTTCGACGGCAAGCGGGTCGGATCGCGCGGATGCCACTGCCCCAGCCAGAGCCGACCGGGGTTCGACTACTTCGCCCGCTCGTTCCTGCCGGAGATCGACCGCTACAGTGTCCTCGTCGTGGACAAGAACAACAACGAGATCGTCCGAATCGGCCGATACGGGAACATCGACGAGGGGAAACCGCTGATCGAGGACGGCGGCCCGCCGGACCCGCGCTCCATCGGGGGCGACGAACTCGCCCTGATGCACCACCAGTTCCTGGCCGTCGAGAGCGACCGGCGGCTGTTCATCGGCGACCTGGGGAACGCCTGCATCCGGAGCGTCAAGCTCCTCTATCACGCCGAAGAAACTGTCCCCCTGAAAGACGTGCCGGACCGAGCGGAGCGCGTGGATTAGACATTGGACCCGAGAACGGTACAATTCATGACCGGACGGACGGCCACCCACGAAGATGGAGGCGAAACATGAAGAACCGGGCCTCCCTGGCCACAGCCGTGGCCCTCCTCTGCACACTGGTTGCGGCGGGCGGCGTGGCTTACGCGGCGGAACAGGACCCGAACGACCTGTACGCTTTCGAGCGCCGGAGCGAGGTGTTCGAGTTCACCGAAAAACCCTCCGTGACGCGCGACGGCGACGACATCACAATCACGTTCGAGGTCAAGGACTTCTGCGATGTGACCGTGGCCATCGAAGACACCGACGGGGAGATCCTCCGGCACCTGGCGTCGGGGGTGCTCGGGGCGAACGCGCCGGAACCGTTCGCCCGGGACTCGCGCCGGCAGACGCTGCACTGGGACGGCAAGGACGACCTGGGCGCATACGTCGATGACAAGGACAGGGTGGTCGT
>PWKM01000204.1 GCA_003559755.1 Planctomycetota bacterium | reverse complement strand
CCCGGCGGTAGAGGTCGTTGAGGTCGCTGGTGGCGAAGTTGCCCGATTCGAGCAGGACGAGCGGCCGGAGGTCGGGCGGGATGACGGGGATCACGTCCATCACCATCCATTCCGGCTTGTTCGGGCTGTCCTTGATCGCCTCGACCAGCTTGAGCTGCTTGACGATCTTCTTCCGCCGCTGCTTCGAGCCGGTCTCGACCAGCTCGGCCCGCAGTTCGCCGGCGAGCTGTTCGAGGTTGAGGCCCTTGAGCAGTTCCCGGAGCGCGGAGGCGCCCATGTCGGCGACGACCGCCTCGCCGTAGGTCTCGGTGAGCTTGCGGTATCGGTCTTCGTTGATGAGGTCCTTGCGCTGGACGCCTTCGGCCTCGGCGGGGCCGGGGTCGAGGACGACGTATTCCTGGAAGTAGATGACCTTGGACAGGTCGGAGGTCTTCATCGCCAGGAGTGCGGCGAGCCGGCTGGGCATCGCCTTGAAGAACCAGATGTGGACGATGGGGGCGGCGAGGTTGATGTGGCCCATCCGTTTGCGGCGCTCGCGGGAGTGGGTGACCTTGACGCCGCACCGGTCGCAGATGATCCCCCGGTGTTTCATCCCCTTGTATTTCCCGCAGAAGCATTCCCAGTCGCGCTCGGGCCCGAAGATGCGCTCGCAGAACAGGCCGTCTTTCTCGGCCCGATAGGTTCGGTAGTTGATGGTCTCCGGCTTTTTCACCTCGCCGTATGACCAGGACCGGATATCTTCCGGGGAGGCAAGCTGGATGGTGACCGCAGAGAATTCGTCCACGCGGTCGTCGGCAAAGATCGCTTCAGCCATGGGGCTCCTCCTGGGTTATTCCTCTTCTTCTCGCGGTGGCAGTTCGCGTTGAGTGCGTTCGAGTTTCATATTGAGGCCGAGGCCCTTGATCTCGTTGACCAGCACGTCGAACGAGACGGGGGTGCCGGCCCGCAGGGTGTTCTCGCCCTTGACCATCGCCTCGTAGATGCGGGTGCGGCCCTCGACGTCGTCCGACTTGACGGTGAGCAGCTCCTGGAGGATGTGTGCCGCCCCGTAGGCCTCGAGCGCCCACACTTCCATCTCGCCGAACCGCTGTCCGCCGGACCGGGCCTTGCCGCCCAGCGGCTGCTGGGTGATGAGCGAGTAGGGGCCGGTGGCCCGGGCGTGGACCTTGTCGTCGACCAGGTGCTCGAGCTTGAGCATGTACAGGTATCCGACGGTGACCGCCTGGTCGAACGGGCGGCCGGTCCGTCCGTCGTACAGGCGGGCCTTGCCGTTCTCGGGCAGCCCGGCCGAGCGGAGCGCATGTCGAATCTCGCTCTCGGAGGCGCCGTCGAACACGGGGGTGACGGCCCGGAACCCGAGTGCCTGGGCAGCCCAGCCGAGGTGGGTCTCGAGGAGCTGGCCGAGGTTCATCCGGGAGGGCACGCCGAGCGGGTTGAGCAGCATGTCGAGCGGGGTGCCGTCTTCGAGGAAGGGCATGTCTTCCTCGGGCAGGATCTTGGCGATGACCCCCTTGTTGCCGTGTCGCCCGGCCATCTTGTCGCCGACGGAGAGCCGCCGCTTGGTGGCCACGTAGATTTTGACCATTTCGAGCACGCCTGCGGGCAGTTCGTCGCCGCGCTTGATCTGGCTGATCTTGCGGTCCCGCTCGTCCTTGAGGTTGTCGATCCGTTCCTGGAATGCGGCGTATGTCCGGCGTGCCTCGGGGTTGATCCTGGTCCCCTTGCGCGGTCCGCCGGAGGTGACGACGTTGATGCGGTCGCCGTCGAGCTCTTCCTCGAGTTCGAGCAGCTCGGTCAGGGAGAGTTCGTCGAGCCGGTCGAGCCGTTCCCGCGTCTCGGCGTCGATGAGGGTTCCTTTTGCGTCCTTGGAGACCTCGTCGATCATTTCGCGGAACTGGGCGGCGATGGCCTCGTTCATCTCGGTCTCGATGTTCTTGACCAGCGCCCGTTCCTTGGCCCGGTCCTCGCCGGTGAGCTGTGCCTTTCGCGAGAATTTCCGGGTGTCGATGACGATGCCCTCGACGCCGGAGGGGAGTTCGAGCGATTCGTTCTTGACGTCCTCGCCGGCCCGGCCGAAGATGGCGTGGAGCAGTTTCTCCTCGGGGCTGAGCTCGGTCTTCGACTTGGGTGCGACCTTGCCCACGAGGATGTCGCCCTCGTTGACGTGGGTGCCCACTCGGATGATGCCCGAGTCGTCGAGGTTGCGGAGCGCCCGTTCGGGCACGTTCGGGATGTCGCGGGTGAACTCCTCGCGGCCGAGCTTGGTCTCGCGGACCTCGATCTCGTATTCGTCGATGTGGATGGAGGTGTAGGCGTCGTCCTTGACCATCTTCTCGGAGATGAGGATGGCGTCCTCGTAGTTGAAGCCGTCGAACGGGAGGAACCCGACGAGCACGTTTCGGCCCAGGGCGAGCTGGCCGTCCTTGGTCGATGCCCCGTCGGCGATCACCTGGCCCGCCTTGACCCGGTCGCCCTCGCGGACGATCGGCTTCTGGTTCAGGCACATCCGGCTGCTGGTCCCGACGAACTTGCGGAGCGAGTAGATGCGGCTGCCCACCTGGATTTCGTCGGCGGTGACCTTGCGGACGGTCCCGGCCTCGGCGGCGGTGATGACCATCCCCGAGTTGCGGGCGACGTCGGCCTCGAGCCCGGTGCCCACCAGGGGCGGCTCGGGGCTGACCAGGGGGACGGCCTGGCGCTGCATGTTCGAGCCCATCAGCGCCCGGTTGGCGTCGTCGTGCTCGAGGAACGGGATGAGGGCGGCGCTGATCCCGACAAGCTGCTTGGGCGACACGTCGAGGTAGTCGACCTCCTCCCGCTTGACGATCATCGGCTCGCCGTGGTGGCGGGCCATCACCTCCTCGGGCAGCGAGCCGTCGGGGTCGGCCATGTCGGCGGGCGCGATGGTCGATTCGTCCTCCTCGTCGGCACGGAGCTGCACGATCTGGTCGGTCGAGCGGCCGTTCTTCACCACCCGGTAGGGGGTGACGAGGAAGCCGTATTCGTCGATGTCGGCGAACACGGAGAGCGAGACGATGAGCCCGATGTTGGTCCCCTCGGGGGTCTCGATGGGGCAGATGCGGCCGTAGTGGGAGGTGTGGACATCCCGGACCTCGAACCCGGCCCGCTTGCGGTTCAGCCCGCCGGGGCCGAGTGCGCTGAGCCGCCGCTCGTGGGTGAGCTGGGCGAGCGGGTTGATCTGGTCGACGACCTGGGACAGCTCGCTGCGGCCGAAGAAGTAGTCGATGGCCGACGAGACGGTCCGGGGGTTGATGACTGCCCGGGGCCGGAGGTCGCTGGCGTTCTTCATGCTCATCCGTTCCTGGGCGGTGCGGCGGAGCCGGAGCAGGCCCCGTCGAATCTGGTCGCCGGCCAGCTCCTCGATGGTGCGGACGCGGCGGTTGCCCAGGTGGTCGATGTCGTCGATGCCCGAGACCACGGTCGGCCCTTGGGTCGAGGCGTCGCCGGCCCGGAGCCCGATGAGGTATTTGCAGGCGTTGACCAGGTCGTCGGTGCGGAGGGTCATCTCCTCCTCGCTGACATCCTGGCGGAACTTGCGGTTGAGCCGGAACCGGCCCACGCGGCCGAGCCGGTAGCGGTTGGCGTCGAAGAACCGGTCGTGGAACAGTTCTTTGGCCCGGGCGAGCTGGAACGGGTTGCCGGGCCGGAGCCGCTTGTAGATGCGTTCGAGGGCCTCTTCGTAGGTGTGGGCGGGGTCGATGGCGATGGTGTTGAGGATGAGCGGGTCCTCGACCTCGCCGACGACCTCGATTTCCTTGAGGTTCGAGGCCTCGATGAACTCGATGGCCGGCTCGTCGATGATCTCGCCCGACTCGACGAGAATCTCGCCCGTCTCCGCGTTCACCAATGCACCCACGGCGACCGAGCCGAGAAGCTTCTTGTAGTCGGGCTTGCTCTTGAGCTTGACGATTTTCGTGTCGTAGAACAGCCGGAGCAGGTCTTCGGTGGTGCTGCATTCTTCGGCCATCGCCCGGAGCAGTGTGGTGGCGGGGAACTTGCCGCTCTGGTCGATCTTGACGCTGAGCACGTCTTTCCTCGAGATGGAGAGCTCGATCCAGCTTCCCCGCTCGGGGATGATGCGTGCGGAGTGGAGTTTTTTGCCGCTGGAGTGGGTGGCGACCTCGAAGTCGGCCCCGGGCGAGCGGTGGAGCTGGTTGACGAGTACGCGCTCGGCCCCGTTGATGATGAACTCGCCGCCGCCGATCATGATGGGCAGGTCGCCGACGTAAACGGACTCTTCGATGGTGTCGGCCCCGACGAGGCGCACGGTGATGGTGAGCGGCCGGCCGTAGGTGAGCCCGAGCCGGCGGCATTCATCCTGTGTGTACCGGGGCCGCCCGATCTCGTAGCCGACGTACTCGAGGTGCATGCTCTCGTCGTAGCTTTCGATGGGGAACGTTTCCCGGAAGATGGCTTCCAGGCCGCGGTCCTCTCGTTCGTCGGTCGGCACGTCGGCCTGGAGGAAGCTGCGGTACGACTCGGTCTGGATTTTGACCAGGTTCGGCACATCGACCGCGTCGCCGACTTTTGCGTAGTTGCGCGTTTCCATCATGGTTGACATAGCCGTCACTCCGTTGTGGCAGACGTAGCGGGTCGGCCGCCGGAGCGGGCGCATATCGCCCTTTTCCCCGGCGGCAATGATCCTCTGGCCTTACTTCACTTCGACTTTTGCGCCGACTTCTTCCAGTGCGGCCTTCATCTTCTCGGCGTCTTCCTTGCTCACGCCTTCGCCCAGCGGGCTGGGGGCGCTGTCGACCAGCGCTTTGGCTTCCTTGAGCCCGAGCGGGGTGAGCTGCCGCACGACCTTGATGGTCTGCAGCTTCTGGTCGCCGGCGGCGGTGAGGATGACGTCGAATTCGTCTTTCTCCTCTTCTTCCGCCTCTGCGGCCCCGGCGGCTGCGGCGCCGGGCATGGCGGCGACGGGAGCGGCGGCGCTGACGCCGAACTTCTCCTCGGCGGCCTTGACGAACTCGGACAGCTCGAGCACGGTCATCTCGGCGATGAGGTCGAGCACCTGTTTGACCTTACCGGTCGGTTCGGGCGTGGCCTCGGCGGCGGGGGCCTCTTCTTCGGTTTCGGTTGTCTGTGCGGCGGTTTCTGCGTCCGACATGTGAGTCTCCTCTCTTCTGGTTGCCTCGTTCGGCCGACGGGTCGGTCAATCGCCCGGCCGTCCGCCGAACCTGGAACGAACTTGTGTTCGGGCCGACGCCGAGCGGACTGCCCGACGGCCAGCCGACACCTCTATGGTACGTGTATCGCGGCCAACCGGTCCGCGGGTCCGATCATTCCGTTTCTTCCTTCTTCTTTGCCAGGGCGTCGGCGAGCGTCAGGACCTGGCGGATCATACCGGATGCGACGCCGAGCGCGGCCCGCAGGGGGGCGACCCCCACCCCGACCGCCTGGCCGAGGAGGACCTGACGGGTGGGCAGCTCGGCGAGCTTGCCGGCCGCCTCTGCGGCGAGCGGGCGCCCGTCGAGCATCCCGCCTTTCAGCTTCATCAGGTCGTTTTTCTTGGCCCATTCGGCGATGACCTTGGCCAGTGTGGCGGGGTCGTCGGCTCCGTAGGCCATGGCGGTCGGCCCGTCGAGAATCTTCGCCAGTTCCTCGGTGACCCCGGGTGAGATGTCCTCGTGTGCGGCGAGCGCCCGGCGGGCGAGCGATGTCTTGACCACCGACAGCTCGGCCCCTTCGCCACATCGGGCGCGGAGCTGGCGTCGGAGTGCGGCGGCCTGTCGCCCGGACAGCCCGGTGAAGTCGAGGAACACGCAGGTCTCGATCTCGGCGAACTTCGCTTTCATCTCTTCCAACATCAGTTTGTTCAGGCGGTTCGGCATGGTTCTCCTCGCGTTGGCGGCTACATGTTCACTTTGATGCCGGGGCTCATGGAGGCGGTGATCGTGATCTGGTGCAGGAGCCGGCCGCGCGCCCCGGTCGGCCTGTTTCTGCGGACCTCCTCGACGAACGCGGTGATGTTTTCTTTCAGGTCTTCCGGGGGGAACGACCGTTTTCCGACGGGCGCGTGGATGTTCCCGGTCGCATCGAGCCGGAACTCGATCTTGCCGGCGGCGAATTCCTGGACGGCCTGGACGACGTCGGGGGTGACGGTGCCCGATTTGGGCGAGGGCATGAGGCCCTGCGGCCCGAGAATCCGCCCGAGCTTGCCCACGAACTGCATCATCGCGGGATGGGCGATGGCCACGTCGAAGTCCATCCACCCGTCGGCGACCTTGTCGGCGAGCTCCTCGCCGCCCGCCTCGACGGCGCCGGCCTCGAGGGCGGCCTCGACCTGGTCGTCGGGGCAGAAGCAGACCACGCGCATGGTCTTGCCCGTGCCTTTCGGCAGGGAGATGGTCCCGCGGATCGTCTGGTCGGCCTTTCGCGGGTCCAGCCCGGTTTTGATGGCGATCTCGATGGTCTCGTCGAAGTTGGGCGCGGGCAGTTCGGCGAGCGTGGCGAGTGCCTCATCGAGCGGGTATGCCTGGGTCTTGTCCACCGAGTCCCGGGCCTGGCGATATCGTTTGCTGTGCCTCATGATTCCTGTTCCCCTTCTCCTTCTTCTTCCGCAGCGTCCGGTTCGGCGGGCGCGTCGGTGATGTCGATGCCCATGCTCCTGGCGGTCCCCTCGACCTGTCTCAGGGCGCTGTCGATGTCTTTGGTGTTGAGGAACTCCATTTTCTGAGTGGCGATTTCGACGGCCTGTTCCTTTGATATCCGGCCGACTTTTTCCCGGTTCGGCTCGCCCGATCCGACGACGACGCTGGCGGCCTGCTTGAGGAGTGCGGCGGTCGACGGGCCGAGCACTTCGAAGTCGAACGAGCGGTCGCGATAGATGGTCAGCTCGACGGTGACGGGCATTCCCTGGTAGTTCTGCGTTTTGTCGTTGAATTCCTTGCAGAACGCGCCGGGGTTGACGTTTCTCGGCCCGAGGGCCACGCCGACGGGCGGTCCGGGGGTGGCCTGTCCTCCGGGCACTTGCATCCGGAATGTTTCCACGATCTGTTTAGCCATAGGTCTCCGATCTGCGTTATGGGCAGCCGCTTACGCTTTTTCCACCTGCCAGTACTCGAGCTCGACCGGGGTGGGCCGGCCGAAAATCGTGACGACGACGCGCAGCAGGCCCTTTTCGGGCAGGATGTCTTCGACGGTCCCCTCGAAGTTCTTGAACGCCCCCTCGGTGATGCGGATGTTGTCGCCCGGGTCGAAGTCGATTTTGATGGTGGGGGCTTCTTCCTTCCGCTCGGCCTCTGCGGTGACCTTTTCCGCCTCTTTTTCGCTGAGAGGGGTTGCCCCGCCGCTCGCCCCGAGGAAATCGCCGATCCCCGGGCAGTTCTTCACCAATGCCTTGGTCTCGTCGTCCAGTTCCATCTCGACGAAGACGTATCCGGGATAGATTTTGTGTTCCGAGACGGTCTTCTTGCCGCTTTTGATCTCGGACACCTTCTCGGTGGGGACCAGGATGTTGGACACCTTGTCCTCCAGGCCGGCGGCGTTCACCCGGGTCGCGAGCGCTTCGCGGACCTTTTCTTCCCGGTTTGTCTGTACTCGCAATACGTACCACTGCTTCACAATATGTTCCTCGGCTAGTAAACGCCGATGATGCTGAGCACCTGGGTCAGCACAATGTCCATGATGAAGATGGCCGCGCCCATCAGCACGACGGACCCGATGACCACGATGGTCGAGCCGGCCACCTCTTCGCGGTCGGGCCAGACCACCTTCCTCATCTCGTTCTCGGTGTCGATCAGCATGTCGCCGGTCTTCTTGTGGAAGAAGGCGATGTACAGGGTGGCCGTGGCCAGGACGGCGAAGACCACCCCCGCCAGCACATAGCCGGCGTTGCCCTCGAGGGCACCCATTGCCCAGTCGGTGGCGAAGTAGGTGACGATCCCGCCCACGATGGCGGCCGGGACCCGTGCCCACATCCCTTCTTCCTGTTTATATGTGCGCATCTCTCGACGTCCGTCCTTTCGCGGTTGAACTGCCCGGCTGGCAGGGCAGGAGGGATTTGAACCCCCAACCTACGGTTTTGGAGACCGTTGCTCTGCCGTATTGAGCTACTGCCCTGTCCGTGCGGCTATTTCTTTCGCTGACGGTGCGACGTATGTCCCTGACAGAAGCGGCAGTACTTCTTGAGGTTGAGCCGTCCGCCGCCCCGCGTCTCGGTGTTTGTGCGATAGTTCTGGTTCTTGCACTCGGTACATTCGAGCGTTACGTGCTGCCGCATCGTGCGAATCTCCTTTCGTCGGCCGCGTTCCGTGGCTACTCGATGATCTTGGTGACCACGCCGGCGCCGACCGTTCGGCCGCCCTCTCGGATGGCGAACCGCATGTTCTGTTCCATCGCGATGGGCTGGACGAGTTCGACCTGCAACTCGACGTTGTCGCCGGGCATGACCATCTCGGCCCCGCCGAGCAGGTCGACCGAGCCGGTGACGTCGGTGGTCCGGAAGTAGAACTGGGGCCTGTAGCCGGAGAAGAACGGGGTGTGTCGCCCGCCCTCTTCCTTGTTCAGGATGTAGACCTGGCCCTCGAACTTGGTGTGCGGGGTGATCGATCCGGGCTTGGCGATCACCTGGCCGCGCTCCAGCTCGTCTTTCTCGATCCCGCGGAGCAGCAGCCCGACGTTGTCGCCGGCCATGCCTTCCTCGAGGGTCTTGTTGAACATCTCGACGCCGGTGCAGACCGTCTTCCGGGTGTCGGTCAGGCCGACGATTTCGACGTCGTCGCCGATGTGGACGGTGCCCCGCTCGATCCGGCCGGTCCCCACGGTGCCCCGGCCCTTGATGCTGAACACGTCCTCGACGGCCATGAGCAGCGGCTTGTCGGTCTCGCGTTCCGGCTCGGGGATGTACTCGTCGAGTGCGTCCATCAGCTCGAGGATCGGCTTGCACTCGGGGCTCTCCGGGTCGCCGCCGACTTCCATCGCCTTGAGCGCGGAGCCGCGCACGACGGGGATGTCGTCGCCGGGGAACTCGTACTTGTCGAGCAGTTCGCGGACTTCGAGTTCGACGAGGTCGAGCAGCTCGGGGTCGTCGACCAGGTCGATCTTGTTGAGGAAGACAACGATGGCGGGCACGTTCACCTGCCTTGCCAGGAGCACGTGCTCCCGTGTCTGGAGCATCGGGCCGTCGGACGCGTCGACGACCAGGATGGCCCCGTCCATCTGGGCGGCGCCGGTGATCATGTTCTTGATGTAGTCGGCGTGCCCGGGGCAGTCGATGTGTGCGTAGTGGCGGTTCTCGGTCTCGTACTCGACGTGTGCCACCGCGATGGTGACGATTTTGCTCGAGTCGCGCACGGTCCCGCCCTTGGCGATCTCCTCGTACGACTTGGTCGATCCCATGCCTCGCTTCTCGGCCATCATGGTGATCGCCGAGGTGAGCAGGGTCTTGCCATGGTCGATGTGACCGATGGTTCCCACGTTCACGTGCGGCTTGGTTCGTTCAAATACTTCCTTTGCCATCTGATGTCCTCCATACGGCTCCGGGGCCCTCGCTCACGCCACACACGGAGCAAGCGGCCGCGGTGCGAACTATTCTTTTCCAAACGAGGCAAGGCGAACACCCTGCGCTCTGTTGGTGGAGCTGGTGACGGGGATCGAACCCGTGGCCTCGTCCTTACCAAGGACGCGCTCTACCGCTGAGCTACACCAGCCGGTGTCCGGCCGGTCCCGGCACGAACGGCGCTGGAGCGGGCGAAGGGAATCGAACCCTCATAGCCAGCTTGGAAGGCTGGAGCTCTGCCCTTGAGCTACGCCCGCCTGAGCGGGCCGACCCGCCCGACCGGCAGTGATGACACGCCGGCGGGCTCGAGGCCCTCTCCGGGACGGGCGGCCGGCGGCCTCCGGTCCCCGGAAGAGTCTGGTGGGCAGGGGAGGATTCGAACCTCCGAAGGCGGAGCCACCAGATTTACAGTCTGGCCCCTTTGACCGCTCGGGAACCTGCCCGGGTACGATCCCACTGCCCGAGCCACAACGCCCGGCTGTCTGTCCGCTTGTCAATGCCCTCCCTTTGGAGCCAGCGGTGAGACTCGAACTCACAACCTTCGGTTTACAAAACCGATGCTCTGCCATTGAGCTACGCTGGCGGGCCGGGGCAGGGCGCACCACCAGAACTGTCGAGTGCCGCGAATTGAATATATTAGCACATCATCCAGCCAAGTCAATCAAAAAGTGCCGTTTTTTTGTATATTTTCCACAACACCGGAAATCGGCGGATACGGGACCGCATGTTAAAGATAAGGAAGAGCGGCCGGGGACGCGGGCCCAGGACGCGGAAGGGGACCCGCCGCCCCGGGCTCGAAGGGGAGAAAAAAAGAGGCGGGCGGGCCGGGCGATCATTCGACTTCCAGGGCGGACTCGTATGCCGCCTCGAGACGGTCGACGGGCAGCAGCTCGCGCCCGTCGAGCAGGCCGTCGCGAATGCGGTTGTAAATGAGGCGGACCTGGCGCTCCCGGGCGCTCTGACGCCGGTTGATCGTGTCCAACTCGGCCCGGGTGGCCCGGACAATTGCGGCCATTGTGGCATCGATCTCGTCGATCTCGCGCCGGTCGCTCCGCACCTGGCCTTCGACTTCGGCCCGGACGGCGTTGTATCGGTCGTTGGCCCGGACGAAGTTGGCCTGGGCACGTTCATATTCGGCTCTGGCGGCGAACACCGCCCGGCTCATGCCCCGGCGGGACGACTCCCGGGCCCGGTTATATGCCGCTAGGGCCCGGCTGCGCCAACTGCGGGCGGCGTCCAGGTCTCGTTCCGCCTCCCGCAGGCGATTTCGGTTTCGCCTCAGCCGTCCTTCCAGGACGTTCTTTCGTTCGGTCAGCTCCTCGTAGCGGGGGACCACTCTCTCCTGCAGGGCGTTCGCTTCCTGGTCGCGCATCTCCGCGGTTCGGTCCAGATACGAGCGGAAGAGCCGTTCGTTCTCGGCGAGCAGTTCCCGCCGCTGTTCGGCGTCCTCCGCATCGGCGATCTGCTCGGCCCTTCTGGTGAGTCGGCTGCGGAGCGCGTCCACCCGTTCCTCGAGGCCGGGGTACGAGACGTCGGCCAGTTTCTCGAGTTCGCGCAGCCCGGCGTTCGGGCGGTCATCCTGGCCCAGCTCGTCGGATCGGGCCAATACCGGCTCGATCAACGCGGTGGCCCGGGCGACGAGCCACGTCCGCCGGAAGTCGAGGGCGTGCCAGTGTTCGGAGGCGGCGAGCAAGGGCATTCCGTCGAGCAGGTCGAGAGCCGCGGTGTAGTCGCCGGCCTCGGCGAGGGCTTCGATCTGGAGCAGGGCCGGCTCCCAGATGGCCTCCCACGCTGTTTTCTCCGGCTCGGGGTCCTCCGGCGGCGGCGGTGGAGGGGCGACACGGCGTTCGACGGGCTCCGTCTCGTCCGTTTCGGTGTCGGACCCGGTTCGGGATGGGTCGGGTTCGTCGGACGTGTCGGGCTCGGTGATGGCCGCCCGGGCCAGCCGTTCGTCGTCGGGCGGTTCGGGTTCGTCGCCGGAGCGTCCGGCCAGGGCGTACCACCCGACGAGTCCGGCGGTCAGCAGCGCGGCCAGGATCAGCACCGGCAGCAGGGCGGGGTTCTGGCTCCGTCGCCGGTACTTGGCGGTACGCAGGGCCCTGTTGGAGTGTCTCTTCGCCGCTCTGGCGGCGGGGGATGAAACCGCCGGCCGGGCTTGTACACGCTGCCCGCCTTTCGCCCGTTCGAGCTCCTCGGCCAGTTCCCCGGCGCTCGCATATCGTTTTGCGGGGTCCTTGGCCATGGCCTTGCGGATGATGGCGGCGGCGGCCGGCGATACGGCGGGCCGGATGGCCCGGGGGTCGGGCGCCGGCTCGTTGAGGTGTTTGGCCATCACCTCGGCCGGTGTGGCCCCGCTGTAGGGCGGCTGGCCGGTGAGCAGGTGATAGAGGGTGGCTCCGAGGGCGTAGATGTCGGTCCGTCCGTCGAGGTTGCCCTCGCCCCGGACCTGTTCGGGCGAGATGTAGTTCGGGGTGCCCATCGCCGCCCCTTCGCGGGTCAAGCTGGCGTCCTCGCGGACGACGGTCCGTGCCAGGCCGAGGT
>PWKM01000210.1 GCA_003559755.1 Planctomycetota bacterium | reverse complement strand
CCATCCCCGCCGCCCGGATGTGGTGGACGAAGACGCTGGACAGGAACGCGTGCGGCCGGAACACCCGACCGACCTGACCCAGGGCGAAAAAACGAAGGTGTGACAGCAGGTCCTGCGACGGTACCCATCCGTACGGCCGGGAGTTGGCCCCCGTGACCGTGGATACACGCAGTCTGGCCACTGAGACCGCCCAGGCTCCGGCGATGGGGATGTGTATTTCGGCGAAGTGCGGAACGCCCGGCGCCCGCCCACGAGATGGGACCGGCTCCCTGTCCGGCGGAAAGACGATCTTCGGCGTGTCCAGCTTCACCGTGCCGATCGCCGGCTGGAGGACGGGAATAAGTCGGCGGGCGACCGCCTCTACCGTCGCGAACAGAAGCGTCTCGTGGTCGAACGCCCGCTCGGTGCAGTACGAAACGACGGCCGCGTTGAACGCGTCCTCGCAATGCCGCCCGCCCCCCTCTCGGATGATCCGGCCCCGCCACTCCTGGACCGCGGGGTCGAACTGGACGTCGATCACCGCCGCCGGCAGTACGCCGGACGACGAGCCGCCTCCGCCCGCCAGCCCGCGAGCACGCTCCTCGATGACGGCCTTCACCGGCTGAGGCATCAGGCCCTTGATGACCTGGGCGCGGTATCCACTGCGCGTTGGATTGAACGTCGCCCCTCGTTCTCCGCCACTTCTGTCATTGCTCATACTTCGGTCCTCCTCAATCAGGTGAGGTCCGGCCATCCGCGCCGGTCCGACACCCGGCCCGGCCGCAGTGGCCGTTCACTTGAGGGACGCGGTAAAGGGATATGAAGGGAAAATTAGGAAAATTAAGGGAAATTAAGGGCGGCGGTCCCGGGAGAACGCTTGCCCTCGTCGTCATGCCCCCCCTCTCGTCGCGGACCAGCCGGTGGACGACGGCGTCGGTCAGGTCCGAACCTTACCTCTGCAACGGGTCGAGAAACGTGGCGACGGTGGCCCCGAACCCTGCTGCTCCCGATCGCCTGCAAGCGAAACAGGCGGCGATATAGCCCGTTCGTCACACAGGATCCCGGTAAGCCCCAGTCCGTTCGGTGGGACGAAAAAGCGAATCGAGTGTAACGATCGGCCCGGTCACGCCCTACTATTCCAATAGACGAGGGCGGCCGCGGACCGATGTCGCCCAGAAACGATCCCAAGGCGGCGGATTCGCCGCCCGGCAGAAAGGAAACAGACCATGTCATCCGAGTTGATCCAGGCGATCTCGACCGGCGGAGCCGGCGTGGCGGTCATCGTCGTCACGCTGATCTTCCTGCGCTTCATCAACAACGAGCGGGAACAGCTGATGGAAGACCGCCGCGACGAGCGACAGAACTTTCTGCAGCGCCTCTCCGAGGTGGCGGAACAGTTGGAACGGTTGACCCGTGCCATCAAAAATTCAGGTTGTCGCTGTGCTTCCGATACGTCCGACGACGAAAGGAGCGAGCCATGAACCGGCGAGCAACCATCGCGGCCCTGTGGATCGGCGTGCTTCTGGTCGCCGGCTGCGCGACCAAGTCGTCGATGCGCCAGGAATACGTCGATCAGCTGAGGCTGTACACCAACACCGTCCGGACGTTCACCCGGCTTATGAACGACGACCGGGTCAGCGTGGAGGAGGCGACTCGTCTGATGGAGCTGAAGAGGCGGGCCCGGGGCTACCTGGCTGCGATGGCGACGGCCGAGCAGCGCGGCGATACGGCCGCGTTCGACCGGGCTTACGCACAATACGCGGCGGTGATGACGCCGTTCGTATCGGGTGTACTCAAACGTTCCCGGCCGACCGAAGAGAACACCGCCGCCCCCGGCGGCAGAAGAAAGGAGAGCTGTTCCAATGGATAAAAGGCTGGCGAACTGCCCGGTTCTGCAGAATATCGACATCCTGTTGCCGTTCGGCATCGCGCTGCTCCGGAAGCTCGGTCTGCTGGGCGTCGATGAGCAACCGACCGACCGGCATTTGTCTCTCATGGAGTCGGCCGCCTAGGAGGCGGACCGGGCGAACGAAAGTGCGTTCCAGAAACTGAAGAAACGGGGCCGATGATGCGCCCACAACGCGTGTACGCCCCGGGAGGTCGGACCACATGACATGTGAACTCGCTGGCTTCGCTGTCCTCGCTGTTACCGGAGGCATGCTCCTCGCCGTCGTCTGCGTCTCCGCCCGGGCGGTGAAGAAGGAACGGTGGTGTCTGCTTTTCGATCGGTGGGGGGACCGCCGAGCGTATCTGACCCAGTTATACGACATCGCCGTCCGGATGGAACTGATCGCGAGGTGGGACCCGGCCTCCGGCGGCGGGTCGAGGCCCCCCCGACAACAGGCCCTGAAAGGAGCGGATGAGCCGGCGGCCCGGGGAGACCTCGTCAACCCGAAAAACACGTCTGAATAAAAGGAAGGAGACTCGAATGTCCCGAATTTGCGGCGACAATCCGGCAATGTGGGCACGGCGGCTTACTCTTCTTTTTGTGGTCGCGTCGCTGGCCCTGTACGGGTCGGTTGCCGGCGGGGCGACGCAGGTCCGCCACACCGTCCTGGCCACCGGCAACAGTAACGGTATATTCGAGCCCTGCCGGTGCCCGGCCAATCCGTATGGCGGGGTGGCGAAACGCCGCACCTTCGTCGGCCAGAGCCGCCGGGA
This sequence comes from Planctomycetota bacterium, assembly GCA_003559755.1. GTDB lineage: Bacteria > Planctomycetota > PUPC01 > PUPC01 > PUPC01 > PUPC01. The sequence goes on along the minus strand of PWKM01000210.1, from coordinate 445 downwards.
CACGCCCGACCTGATCCTTGTGGACAGCGGCGACGTGTTCCACCCCGAGATGGACCGAGGGCGTGCCGAACTGCTGGGAAAAGCGTACGGCCTGATGGAGTACGACGCGGTCGCCCTGGGCGACAACGACCTGCAGGCGCTTCGGCGGTGGGGGGCGACGTGGTTCAGGGGGCTGGCCATGCCGTGGGTATGCGCCAACGTCGATATTGCGGGGGCCGATGTCGGGCTCCGCCGGTACCGGATCGTCCGGCGGGGAGATCGGCGAATCGCTGTCACGGGCGTCCTGGAACTGTCGCTCGTGCCCGCGGCGGTCCTGGAGGGAGCTCCCGAAGTCCGGGTGTCATCGCCCGCTGAGGCACTCGAAAAACTGGCGGCGGAACTGCAGGGCAAGGCGGACGGGCTGATTGTCCTTGCACACCTTCCGCAGAGGCGGGCGAATGCGATG
>PWKM01000325.1 GCA_003559755.1 Planctomycetota bacterium | reverse complement strand
GCCCGGTGATCGTTCTGGGGGTTAATGAACGCCAGCCGGCCGTCCCGCTCGAGTGCCTCGAAGTTCCAGCCCAGGGACCGGGCGTTCGCCCGGATGGCATCGGCGGTCTCCTCGAAGGAGATGAGGATGCCCGGTCGGCCGGTCTCGGCGCCGCGATACAGGATTTCGAGGCCGAGGACGGTTTTGCCGGCGCCCGGCCCGCCGACGAACAACGTCGTGCGCCCGTCCGGCAATCCGCCGTGCAGGATGTCGTCGAGCCCGCGGTCGTGGGTTTCGATTTTCGGTATGCCCTGCTGTGCGGGCCTCTCGGTCCCGGCCTCATGTCCGGCTTCGGAATTCAACTATTCTGCCTCCTGTCGAGCCATCGAGTCTTCGGGTTGGCGACCACCGGGTCACGTGGGGGACAATCGCCCGGGCACCACCCGGCCGCGGTTCTCCGCAATGAAAAGGGGGCCGTACTCCGGCAACCGGGCGCTTGCATCCGCTCTTTTCCGGTTCGATCGCACATGCAGCGCCCGCCTGACCTGAGTGGTCTCCAATCGCCTCCGGTCCCCAGTCCCCCACCTTTGGCCGACAAACAAACTGACGCTACGGTACATAAACCTACCTCATTTATGCGGAATGTCAAGACCGGCTGAATGATTTATTTTTGCGATCATCCCCGGAAGTCCCCCCCCTGGCAACTCTGGCCGCGCCCGGTTCGCATCGCGTCTCGCTGGCGTCCGCCGCGCATTCCGTAGGACTAACGGCTACGCCGGAATTCGGGATCCTACCAGCCCGATGCCGGGTTAATCGCGATTGTCACCCCGCCCGGCCGTCGGTACCTTTTTCTCATTGCGCAGGTAATCGAGTATGGCGGGCCGGAGGTCAGCCACGCCGGCCGGCCGGGCGAAAGATGCCACCTTATTCAAGAAAGGGGTCGCAATGAAGTACAAGGACTTTCTCGGACATGTGCAGAATCGAGCACGCCTTGCCACCCTGGAGGAGGCCGCGGGCGCGACCCGGGCCACGCTGCAATCGCTGGGCGAACGCATCCCGGACGAGGAGGTCCGGCACCTGCAGGCACAACTGCCGGTGGAGATTGCCTATTACCTCGACCAGGTAGAGAAGACCGAGCGGTTCGGCGTGAAGGACTTCTTCGTGCGTGTGTCGGAGCGAGAGAACGAAGGGCTGTTGGCCGGCACGTATCACGCTCGGGCCGTGATTGACGTGCTGAAAGAAGCTGTTCCCGACGAACTCGACGATCTGCTCGCGACCCTGCCCGATGACTGGCGGCAGCTTTTCGAGACCGGCAGCGAGGGCGAGATGGACATCGACGACTGAACCGCCGCCGTACCGGGCGCCATTTCGGGCGAGCCATCAGCCCGCACACCCAATTCCCGTTCGCCGGGACAGGCCGCGCATCCCGCGTGGGGGCCGCGACTACCGATACCGGGAGCACCTCGCGCCCTCGGCGGATTGTGTCGTCCCCACTTGATATCCGGGGGGGGCACGTGATACGATGACGCCGGTTTCAGGGACGAGCACGACAACGCTGCTTTTGACTACGCCTTGGGTTCCGCGAGTCCGGCGGAACGGGCCGGGCAGGCAGGAATGCCTGCCCCACCGGCCGAGGCGTACCGCATGGGTGGGGCAGACGTCACCGCGTCCGCATCATTCTCGTCCCACGCCCGAGGCGTATCGCATGGGTGGGGCAGACATTCTTGTCTGCCACCGGACGGATTCAACGCGAGGCATATGCGACCTGCTCTGCCAGGGCCGTATGCCGCTCCGCCTGTGACCGCCTGGCGTTGTCGTACTAGAAACGGGTTGCTCGAAAGGTGGGCCGTATGATGCTGGATCATCGGCTGGAAGTCCGCGTGCGTGTGCTGGCGGTGTTCGTGTTCGTCATCCTGCTCGCCCTGCCGTTCCTCAACGATCTCGGGGTCGCGTGGGACCTCTCGTTCCCGAAACTGTTCGCCCTGCAGGCGGCTGTTGCCCTGGTCTGGGCGGGGCTGCTGGTGCTCCGGCCGGACCCGCTGGGCGAGACGATGGGGGCGTCGGGGATGGGGCTGCCGATGCTGGCGTTCGTCGGCTGGGCGGGGCTGAGCGCGGTCTGGTCGCGGTTCCCGTGGATGGCCGGTCATCCCGGGATCGAGCTGGCGTTCGCGATGGCGGCCGTCGTCGGCCTGGCGAACCTTTTTTCGGACCGCCGGTCCCGCTGTCGGTTCGTACTGCTGTACGGTCTGTCGGCCGGCGCGGTGGCGGTGGTCTATGTGCTGCATTATGCCGCTGCTCCGGACCACATGCGGGTCTATCCGTTCGCCAATCCGAGCGTGGCCGCCCTGTTCGTGCTCGGTCCGATGACGGTCGGTGCCTCGTTTGCTCTGTCGTCGGCGATGCGGCGGACGCGGTGGTGGAAGGGGCTTCTCGGCGCGGCGGTGGCCGTGGTGTGCGGCTGGGCGTTGGTGCGCTCGCGTTCGACGGCGGGCACGGCGTCGGGCGCGGTGGCCCTGTTCCTGGTCCTGCTGTTCACCCTGCGGGGCCGGTCGCGCCGGGTTCTGCTGGCGGTGATGCTGGGCCTGCTCGTGATCGTCATGGTGTGGCCGGTGCCCGTGCCGGGGCTGTGGCCGGGTGCAGAGCTCATCGAGGGGCTGGGGCCGCGGTCCGGGCTGTGGCGCGGGGCAGGGCGGTTGATCCACGAGCGGCCCCTGGCGGGCCACGGCGCGGGGACGTTCGTCGTCGAGTTCTCCCGCGTCTCGCCCCGCGAGTTCGCGGCCCATCGCCATTACGCCTCGGTGGCCGAGAACGCCCATTCATTCCCCCTCCACGTCCTCGCCGAGCTGGGCATCGTCGGGCTGGGCCTCATCGCCTGGATGCTGTATCGTGCGGCCCGGAACGTGCGGGCGGCGGAACGGCAGGTTGACAGCTTTGAGCGACCGCTGCTGCTGGGCCTGGTGTGTGGCGGCATCGGGATGGTGGGCCATGGGATGGGCTGTACGGCCCTGCATCAGCCGGGCGCGTACGTCAACCTGATTCTGGTGTTCGCCCTGATCGCCGGGATGGCCCGGATGGGCGGGGTGCATCGGCCGGCAGTCGCCCGGCTGTCGGCCCCGACCGGGTTCCTGC
>PWKM01000304.1 GCA_003559755.1 Planctomycetota bacterium | reverse complement strand
TTGCGATCTTGATGTCCCTTCTGTTCACGACCGGCGCCCTCGCCGCCGGAGCGGGACCCGGAGAGTTTTCAGATTCGGTCGAACCGTCCGCCATCCACCCCCTCCTGTTTTGCCTGCTGCTCTTCCTCGGCTGTACGGTCATCGGGTTCTTCGCCACGCTGGGCGGCGTCGGCGGCGGGGTGATTTTCACGCCCTTGTTCATGGGCTTCACGCCCATCGATTCCTACATCATCCGAACCACCGGCCTGTTCGTTGCGATGGCCGGGACCCTGGTGGCGACGCGCCCGTTTCTGTACAAGGGCATCGCCAACATCCGCCTGCTCCTCTTCGCCGCGGTGCCGTACACCCTGTTCGCCGTCGTCGGCGCCCTGCTGGCCGGCTATATCGACCAGACCATGGGCGCGGAGGGCGAAGCGTTCATCCGGGGCGCACTGGGCGTCGTGATCCTGGTCGTCGGTGTGCTGTTCATCATCTTCGGAGGTCGGACGGACTATCCTGATGTGACCGGAGAGAGGCGGCCGGGGTCTGTGCGGCTCTCGGTGCCGTACTGGGAGGACTCGCTGAGCGAGATGGTGCGATATCGGCTGCGCCGGCGGTTACCCGGATTGGTGCTCTTCGGCGTAATCGGGCTGATCTCGGGGCTTCTGGGCATCGGGGCGGGCGGCGCCCTGGTCCCGGTGTTCAACCTGGTGATGCTCGCACCGCTCAAGGTCGCCGCCACCTGCAGCACGGTGATGATCTCGCTCGGCGGGACCGCCGCTGTGTGGCCGTACATACTCGGCGGCGGGATGTTCCCCCTGGTCGCCGTCCCGTGCATGCTGGGCATCCTTGTCGGCGCCCGGACCGGAGCCCGGGTCATGCTCCGGGTTCGGGCCGGCTTCGTCCGCTGGATCATCATTGCCTTGATGATCGCGGCGGGCATTCGCCTGATCGTACAGGCATTCGAGATGCTCTAGCCAAGGAGCCGTAATGCCAAACAATGTGAGACCGAAAGCCCTTTTCGCCGGCAAGGTCTACGGCCAGTGTACGTTCTGGATAGGCGTGGTCGGGCTGGCCATCGGGCTGATCGGCATGACCCTGAGCTTCGCCGGTGTTAACCCGTATTTCGACAACCAGGCGCTGCTCGACGGGCTGTGGGCGGGCCATCGGGCACCGACCATCTGGGCCGAGGCGACGGGCCGAGAATTCCAGCCCGGACACTGGTACCTGGGCCGGCTGGGGTTCAGCGACGGGGTCGCCATGCTGGGGATCGCGATCGCCTGCCTCGCCGCAGTCATCGGCATCTGGGCGGCGACGCTCGGCATGGTGATGAAAAAACGCGAGCCGAGGTTCTTTGTCGTGCTCGGATTCATACTCGCCCTGTTGCTTACTCTCTCGGTTACCGGTATCCTGTCCGGCTGATGGCCCCCGACCGGAGCACGGGAACAGCTCGAATTCGAACGCGGAGACAGCGGTTATGACTGTGGAGATAGACGCCGACTTTCCGGGCGGCAACATCATCGTCGATAGAATGGACGGCGACGAGGTGTGGCTCCGACAGGACAGGAGCAACTCGGACAACTGGTGGTTCTACTGGTGCTGCCGCGTCGGCGGGGCCGCCGGTCGAACACTCACCCTCCATTTCACCGACGGCAACGTGCTCACCGAACTCGGCCCGTCGATCAGCCGCGATTTCGTGCACTGGGAGTGGGCCGACGTCGAGTTCGAGCCGGAAGGCGACGGCGTTCGGGCCACCGTGCCCTTTCCCGACGATGCAGACGCGGTCTTCCTGTCGCATTCGTTCCCCTATGTGCAATCGCATCTCGACGCCTTCCTGGCGAAGCACGCCGGCCATCCGAACCTCCATCTCTCGACCCTGACCACCAGCGAGGCCGGCCGGCCGGTCGAAAAGCTGCATCTGCTCGACCCGCAGGCGAGCTCCCCGCGCAAGATCATGGTCAGCGCCCGACGCCACGCCTGCGAGTGCGTCGCCAGCTACGAACTGGAAGGGTTCCTCGAAGCGGCACTCGAGCCGGCAAACAAAATGCTGCAAAAGGCCGAGATTCTTGCCGTCCCCTTCGTCGATAAGGACGGTGTGGAGCAGGGCGACCAGGGCAAGTATCGCATCCCGCACGACCACAACCGCGATTACACCGAAAGCCCGAGATATGCGGCCACCCGGGCGATCATCGACGAGCTCGACGGCTGGGCCGACGACCGGTTCCTCGTCTGCCTCGACCTGCACTGCCCCTGGGTGCGAGGCGGCCGGAACGAGACCGTGTACCTGTGCCAGCCGCCGCCGGAAAGTCAGCCGCCCTTCGAACGATTCCGCCATATCCTGGCCGACGTCAACGATTCGCCGCTCCCGTATCACCCCGACAATGTTCTCGAGTTCGGAGTGGACTGGAACACGGGCGAAGCCCCCACGTTTCGCAAGTGGGTCGGCGATCACACCCCCGCCCGCCTGGCGACGACCATCGAATTTCCCTACTCGCTGGCGAACGGGGAACGGGTGACGCCGGACCGGGCCCGGGCCTTCGGCCGCTCGCTCGCACGGGCGACGTTCGAGTGGATGGAGAGTCGCTGACCGATGGCTTCGCACTTCTCGCACAATCCGACACAGAGCAGCCGCAGCCCCCGTCATCTCGGCCCCCATCAGATCCGCGAGTAATTCCCGATGCCGGACACACAGAACGATTTCGCCAACCCGATATCGACCGGCCGGAGCCGCCGGATGGGGGTGGTCAACATCCTCGCCACCATGGTGATGTGGGGGTTCGCGGCGATCGCCATCGAGTTTCTTACCCGCCATCTCGACCTCTGGACGCAGAACTTCGCCCGGATCGCATCGGCGGCGGTCTTCCTCTGGGCGGTCTGCCTCGTCCGCTCCGGTCGGAAATTCCTCGCCCAGGTGCCCCGGCTCCTCGTCCGGACCGCCCCGGCGTTCCTCGCCTTCTTCATCTACCAATACCTCTATGTCCGGGCGCTCTACATGCAGAACGTACTGCCCGGGCTTGCCTATATGCTGCTCCAGGCCTCGGTCTTCTTCACGGTCCTCCTCTCTTGCATTCTGTTCGCCGACGAAAGGGCGGTCGTCCGCGATCGCCGTTTCCAGGTCGGGGCACTTCTCTCGGTCATCGGGTTGGGCGGATTCGTGGTGGTCGGCCTGCGGTCGGACCCCGGCGGGGTGGGCGGGACCCCGCTGATCGTGGGGGTGCTCATCCTGCTGAGCAGTTGTATCTTCTGGGCGCTGTACACCGTCCTGATCAAGCTTCTGGTCCGGCGCGGCTCGCCCCTGGCGACCTACACCTGCGTGTGTACGATGATGGCCCTCGCCTTCGGCGTGCTTACATTCACCATCGGCGAGCCGGCGGGCCTGATTCCTCGCGGCACCATCGGCATCTGGGTCCTGGTCGTCGCCGTCGGCTCGGGCATCCTCTTCGTCGGCGCGGCCCACGTCACCTACTTCCATGCCATCCGGGCGCTGGGGGCTACGGTCAGCGGGACGGTCCTTCTCGCAGGCACGTTCCTCACCCCCGTTCTCTCGGTGATTATCTTCGGCGAGGTGCTTTCGGTCTGGTCGATCCTGTCGGGGATCATCCTCATCACCGGCAGCGCCTACGCCCTGCAGGCCCGACCATCCGCACCGGTCGATGCCCCGGATACCCGGCCGCCGCTCCGGCAATCCAACGACCGATGAGCCCCTTGCAATATACTGGGAAAAGCAATATGATGCCGGAACCAGACGCGGCCGGCAACCAGGAGGAGATGGGATGGCACAGACATTCAACGCCGACGAAATCCTCGAGATCGCCGAACAGATCGAGCGGAACGGCGCGGCGTTCTACCGAAAAGCGGCAGAGAATACCGCACTGGCCGACGCCCGGCAGATGCTGCTCGACCTGGCCGAGATGGAGGACAAGCACGAGCGCATCTTTATCGGCATGCATCAGGAGCTCCGGCGCGAGAACCCCGATTGGCTCTCCGAATCGTTCGCCATCGAGAACGAGGACGAGCCGCGCCTGTACCTGCGGGCTGTCGCCGAGGGCAAGGTGTTCGGCGTGGGCGGCGACCCCTCCGAGAAGCTGAGCGGGGACGAGACCCTGGAAGAGGTTCTCCAGATCGCTCTCGGACTCGAAAAAGACTCGATCCTGTATTACGCCGCCATGCGAAGCACGGTGCCGCAGCCGACCGGGCGGGAAAAGATCGACGAGATTATCCTCGAGGAGATGCGCCACGTGCGCATGCTTTCCGACGAGTTAAACCGATTGGCGGGCTGACCGCCCGCAGGAGTGTGGGCCGTTGGCCGACGGCCTTGACAGCGTAAACCCGGGGAGGAAGGAGGTTGTATTATGGCTGAAGTGTGTGAAGGCGATGTCTTTGTGTGTGAGTTGGACGAGGGCTGCGGCATCGAGGTCAAGGTGACGAGCGTCTGCGGCTGCGTCGAATGCGACTTGGTCTGCTGCGGCAAGCAGATGAAGAAAAAGGATAGCTGCTGCGACGATAGCTGCTGCGGCTGATCCACACATCACACCGGGCGCGGAGGGCCGTATCCACTCCGCGCCCGCTGTGCTTCCAAACAGGGCTGCCCCCGGCAGGACGCCGGTTGTCGTTGTCATACGAACGCCCCCCCCGGATGCACCGCACTTTCCGGCGCAAATTGCTTTGTTGAAGGGCCGTACTTTTGACATCGGCTTCCGCGGCGGCTAGAATACCGCACCGATTGGCAGATACTCGAGCTTTGGGAAAGGAAAAGGAATGGCGAAGATCAGACTCGGCGTGATCGGATGTGGCGGGATGGGCGCGGCCCACCTGGAGTACATGGCGGAGATGCGCAACGCAGCACCGACCGCGGTCTGCGATATCATCGAGGACCGCGCCATCGAGGCGGCGGAGAAGGTCGACGCGAAGGCGTTCGTCGATCATCACGACCTGCTCGACAGCGGCCTGGTGGATGCGGTGCTGATCGCGACGCCCCATTACGACCACCCGCCCATCGCCGTCGATGCGTTCGAGCGGGGCATCCACGTCATCTCCGAGAAGCCGCTGGGGGTGACGCTCAGCCCGGTGGACAAGATGCTCGAGGCGGCGAAGAAGTCGGGCTGCGTGTTCAGCGTAATGTATCAGAACCGGTCTCGCGGGCACATCCGCAAGGCGAAGAAGATGATCGAAGACGGGACCGTCGGCGAGATCATCCGCGTCTACTACCTCGCTCCCTGTTATCGGTCGCAGGCGTACTGGGAGTCGGACCCGTGGCGCGGCCGCTGGGCGACTGAGGGCGGCGGCGTCCTGGTCAATCAGGCCCCGCATTATACCGACCTGCTCTATCACCTGTGCGGGCAGCCGTCCGAAGTGCTCGGCCGCTGGGGATGCCGCATCCACAACATCGAGGTCGAGGACCAGGCCGAAGCGCTCCTCACCTGGCCGAACGGGGCCACCGGCTACTACGCGACCGCGGTCAATGAGTCGCCGACCCTCTCTTTCATGCGGATCGTCGGCGACCGGGGCATCCTGGAAATCCGCGGCCGCGACCTGTTCTTCGCTCCGTATAAGGACGGTGCCACGCTCCGAGACTGGACGCTGAACGCCGCGTCCAAGTGGGGCTCGCCCGGCGGCGACTTCGAGAAGGTCGAGCCGTACAAGGACCGGATGCCCGGCCACAAAGCGATCACCCACAACACGGTCAAGGCGATCAACGGCGAGGCCGAACTCATCGCACCGGGCGAAGATGGGATCAGCCAGGTCGAGATCAGTTGCGCCATCTTCCTGTCGGGCGACAAAGGCAAGCCGGTCACTCTTCCCGTGGACCGCAACGAGTACGACAAGCTGATGAAGAAGCTGATCCGCCAGGCCGAGGGCCGCAGGAAGAAGACCCGCAAGGTCAAGGACGGCGGGGTCGAACTGTTCGAGTAGCGGCCTGTAACCGCCCACAACACGAGCGGCCGCATCCGGGGCGCTACGGGGACGCGCTCCCTTGCGTCGGCACACTCGGTATTGGGCGGGGTCGGATACTCGGGGCGCCTCTCTCGGCGGCAGGGCAGGGCGGGTATTTTCCCGGCGGTTCTCCGGTCGGTGTGCTATGAGCTCACGATTGGCGGGCATATTCAGGCGGATCCCACCCCAACTCCCGGCGGCGCTCTCGCTCGGGATGGTGTCGCAGATCGGGCAGGTCGTCCTGCTCCGCGAGCTCCTGATGGTCTTCTACGGGAGCGAGCTGTCCATCGGCATCATCCTTGCGTCCTGGATGTTCTGGGTCGGCGTCGGGAGCTGGGCGGGCACGGTCCTCGCCGAGCGGGTCCGGCGGCCGCTTCCGATTTCGGCTGTCGCGGCGGCGGGAGTCCTGTTGATGCTCCCGGCGACGGTGCTGGGGAGCCGGCTGCTCCGCGGGTTCTTCGACGTGGTGCCGGGCGAATATCTGTCGTTCTCCGCCACCGCGCTCGGGTCCATCCTTCTGATGGCCCCCGGATGCCTGCTCATCGGGGTGCAGTTCGTGTTCTTTGCCCGGCTGTGGCGGGAGCAGACCGGGGCTCGCGACACATCGGGCGGTGCGAAGACGTACCTGTTCGAGGCGTGGGGCGATGCCATCGCCGGAACGCTCTTCTCCCTGCTGCTCGTCCATTACCTGAACCCGTTCCACCTGGTGCTGGGCGCAGCCGCGCTGATGGCGGCCACCGTGGCCGGACTGGGGATCAGGGCAGCCATACGGGAGCCCGGCCGGCGCACGGTCAGACTGGTCGGCGTTGCGGTGCTGGGGCTGCTGGTGGTGGCGGCCGCCGGCTCGCTTCCCTTTCTGGGGCGGCTGGACGCTCTCGCCTATCAGGAGCAATGGCGGCTGTTCGCCCCCGACCAGGAATTGGTCGAGACGCGCCGGTCGAAGTACGGGACGATCTCGGTGGTCCGTCGCGAGGACCAGTACAGTTTCTTTCAGAGCGGCCACCTGGCGTTCTCGACCGCCGAGGAAGATGCGGTCGCCTACCAGCTCGAGGAGTCGCCGGCGGCCGAGTTCGCCCACTTCGCACTGGCACAGCACCGGGCGCCCGGGCGCATCCTTCTCGTCGGCGGTGGGCTGCGGGGCGTGCTCCGAGAAATCCTGAGGCATCCGGTCGTCGAACAGGTCGATTACGTCGAGCCGGACGTCGTCATGGTCGAGACGGCCAGCCGGTACGTCCCGCGCGAGACCCGGGCGGCGTTGGCCAGTGAGCGCGTCAGGATAATCCCCACCGACGGGCGGCTGTTCGTCAAGGAGACCGACCGGACATACGACCTGATCCTCGTCGACGTGCCGGACCCGGCCACCGCCGTGCTGAACCGCTTCTACACCACCGAGTTCTTCCAAGAAGCGTCCGACCGGCTCGAGCCGGACGGGGTGCTGGTCACCGGGGTGACGTCCACCTCCGACCTGCGCGGCTCTGCCGTGGTGAACCAGAATGCGACGGTGTACCACACCCTGCGGACCGCCTTCGACCACGTCCTCCCGGTCGGCGACCTGTTCTGTTATTTCTTCGCCAGCAACGACCCCGACCAGATATCGGCCGACCCGGAAGTCCTCCGCCATCGGTTCGCCGAGCGGGCGGTCGAGGCCGAAGCGTTCTCGGAATGGTATTACCACACACTCCTCGAGGAGGCCCCGCTGCTGCGGCGACACTGGATACTGCTCCACCACGGCCGTCACCCCGAGGCCCACCGCACCACGCCGGAGACCGGCCCGCTCTTCCCCGCTTCCATCGCAGACCAGCTCGCCGGAGAGGCCGACCTGCCGCCGGTCTACGGGCGCTATTTCATCAACTCCGATTTCCGGCCCATCGGCTACTACCACTCGCTGGTGCTGTGGAACCGGCGTGTGGACAGGGAGCGTGCGGAGATATTCCGGCGGATTCTGAACGTGCGGGGCTGGTGGATCTGGCCGATCATCGGCGGCTTTCTGTTCCTCCAACTCGTCCTGCGGGCTGCCGGGCGCCGCCTGACCGGTCGGGCCGACGCTCACTACGCGGTCCTGTTCACGATCTTCACCACCGGCCTGGCGACGATGACGCTCCAGATCACCCTTCTCTTTGCGTTTCAGAGCATATATGGGTTCGTATACGAGATGATCGGGCTGATCGTGGCGATGTTCATGGCCGGCCTGGGGCTCGGGGCGGCTCTGACTCGGCGGCGTGCGCTCATCGGGGTGCCCATCCGCCTGCTCGCCCTGATTCAGTTGTGTATTGCCGCGTTCGCCTTCATTATCGCGATGGTACTGCCCCTGGCGGCGGCAGCCGGTGCCACCTGGATCACCTTCCTCGGCTTCTCGGTCATCACGTTCGGCGGCGGCCTGATGAACGGAGCGGGCTTCCCGCTCGCCGCGGCATGCTGTATGGGGCTGAACCGCCGGACGGAGAAATCGACGGGGATCGCCTACGGGACCGAGCTGTTCGGCGCCTGTGTGGGGGCCGTTCTGGCGGGAGCGGTCGTCGCCCCGGTCATCGGCATTCTTGCATGCTGCGTCCTGGCTGGCATAATGAACAGTACGGCCTTTGTCCTGATACTGATGAGCAGGAACGCCTCATGGAAGACAAACGACAAGATGCCACAACCGGGCTGACACGACGAGACCTGTTCCGACTGGGCACGTGCGGCGCCTGCGGGCTGATGCTTTCCGGCGCCCCTGGCACCGCCCGGCAGGCCCGGGCACAGTCTGCCCGCAAGGGGTTCATCCGTACGTTCCGCTCTCCGCTGTTCACCGCGGAGGCGGGCAACCACGTCCGCTGTGACCTGTGCCCCCGTCGATGCCGGATCGCCCCGGGCGAGCGGGGCCAATGTCAGGTTCGCGAGAACCGGGACGGTCGCGGCTATTCGCTCGTTTACGGCAACCCGTGTGTGGTGCAGGTCAACCCGATCGAGCGGGTCCCGTTCTTCCACGTGGTGCCCGAGTCCCGCTCGCTCTCGGTCGCCACCGCGGGGTGCAACCTGTCCTGCAAGTTCTGCGAGGTGTGGGAGACGGCTCTGGTCTCGCCGGAAGAGGTCCACGCCTACGATATGGGGCCTGCGGCAATCGTCAAAACAGCCGAAGAGTCAAAAGTCCGTTCCATCGCATACACGTTCGGCGAGCCGGTCGTGTTCTACGAGTACATGGCCCGGACGGCGGTCCGCGCCCGGCGGGCCGGCATCCTGAACCTGTTCCACTCGGCCGGTTATATCCGCCCGGACCCGCTCCGGCGGCTGGCCGAGTACCTCGATGCGGCCAACATCGACCTGAAGGGGTGGGACGAGGCGTTCTACCGGGATGTCGTCGGCGGCGAAAGGGCCCCCGTCCTCGAGGCCCTGCAGATACTCAAGGAGGCGGACGCCCACCTCGAGATCACCGTGCCGCTGATCCCGTCCCTGAACGACGACATGGGGCAGATCGGCGAGATGGTCCGCTGGATTCGGGGTGAGCTCGGCCCGGACGTGCCCGTCCATTTCTCCCGCTTCCACCCCCTGTACAAGCTTGCCAACCTCCCCTCGACCCCGGTCTCGACCCTGGCCCGGGCGCGGGAGGTCGCCCGCGAGGCGGGCCTGCGGTACGTGTACATCGCTCGCGTCCCGGGGCACGAGGCCGCCAACACGTTCTGCGCCCATTGCAACGAGAGAATCATCGCCAGAGTCGGCTTTATGATCCGGGAGATGCACATCGAGGACGGGAAGTGCGGGCACTGCGGGGGGGCGCTGCCGGGCATCTGGGCCTGACCGGTTGGGGCCGTTCGTCCCGGCTCAATTGCCCCAGCGGCGCCGGAAACTGTCGCGCTGGGCGACCGACCGCGAGTCGAGGTTGGTCAACTCCGCCTCCTCCGCCCAATCCATCGCCTCGAGGAACTCCTGCGGTGTGATTGCCCGGGCGATCTTCTCGTGCTCCGCCGCGTTGAACTCCACCCGGTACTGCGACATCAGGTTGATGTAGGTGTCCTTGGGCAGGTTGTCGGCCACCCACTGGACGAGCTGCCGCACCCCCGACACCCGGTTGGGCATGACGAGATGGCGTATCATCACTCCACGCCTGGCAATCCCCCGCCCGTCGGTCTTGAGCACGCCGACCTGGCGGTGCATCTCGGCGACCGCCTTGGTCGCCACATCGGGATAGTCTTCCGCCCCGCCGGTATACACCTTCGCCTCCTCGCCGTCCATGAACTTGATGTCGGGCAGGTAAATATCGACCACGCCGTCCAGGAGTTTGATCATCTCCAGCCGGTCATAGCCGCCGGTGTTATACACCAGCGGGATGCGGAGCCCCTTCCGGGCCGCGATCCGCGTAGCACTGAGCGCGTTGTGCAGGACGTGGGTCGGCGTCACCAGGTTGATGTTATGACAGCCGATCCGCTGCAGCTCCAGCATCATGTCGGCGACCTGTTCGTCGGTGGCCTCCCGGCCGCGACCCTTGTGGGCGATCGGCCAGTTCTGGCAGAAGACACAGCGCAAGCTGCAGTGGGAGAAGAAGATCGTCCCCGAACCGCGTCGCCCGACCAGCGGGACCTCCTCGCCGAAATGGGGCTGATGGCTGGCGATGACTGCTCGCTCGGGCGCCCGGCAGAACCCGCGCTGGCCCCGGGCCCGGTTCACCCCGCACCCCTGCGGGCACATCCGACAGGCCTGGATCATCTCGTACGCCTGCTCGACCCGCTCGGCCAGCTTGCCCTCCTGCTCGAGCTGTACATAGCCGACCTCGGCGTCCTCCGCCAACTGACCGGCCGGGCCCGGTTCATCGGCCAGACCGCAGCCGGGGGCCACCAGCAGCGTGCCTCCCGCCAGAAGACACCGCTTGACGAAATCCCGACGACTCATATCCATAAAACCATTCTCCTCTATGCCACAGACAGGCAACCGTTCGGCATCTCCATCTATTCCATTTTACCCCTCGACGGGTAGGAATCAAGAAATATGAGCTGAGCAGCAAGCGACCCGGGTAAGGATGTCGCCCCGCCGAGCATTCGGCCTGGAAGGAGCGCAGCCCTCTGCCGGCCGGGGCGTGTTTCGTTTGACGCCCCGCATCACCTGTCTTATACTCTGTTTGATGCGATGCCGCCGAGCCAGACCACAACCGGCCGCAGCTTGCCGGGACACGATGTAATCTCGTTCCGGACGATGCAGAAAGGGGTCAGTCCTTGCCGACGAAACCGCCGACCGTATCCCACATACTGCCCGCGCTTCTCATCCTCATCGCCGTCGCGGCGCCCGCCGGGGCCGAGGAACCGCCGGAACGGATCAGCTATGGAGCGCCCCGGCTGCTCGCCAACCTGGAGAACGAGCGAATCGTGGAGAGCAGCGGGCTGGCGAGAAGCCGGCGGACCGACGGCGTCTTCTGGACGCATAACGACTCGGGGCACGGACCGTTCATCTACGCGCTCAACCGCGACGGCGAGGACCTCGGCACGTTCGAGATCACCGGGATCGAAGCCCGGGACCTCGAGGACATCGCGTCCTTCCGAATGAACGATACTCCCTACCTGCTGCTCGGCGACGTCGGAGATAACCTCGCAAGGCGAGAGACCGTATCTCTGCACCTCATCATCGAGCCGGCCCTCCGCGACGACGGCGAACCGACGGTCGGCCAGATCGCGCCGGAGCGGACCATCCGGTTCCGATACGAGACCAACCCCGTTGACTGCGAAGCCGTCGCCTTCGACCCGGAGGAACGAAAGATATACCTCGTCGGAAAAGTGCTCTGGCACCGCGCCCGCGTTTACGAACTCCCCCTCCCGGACGACGACTTCGAAGGCGTTGCCGTCGCAAAGCCCGTCGCCAACGTGCCCATTCCGCTCGCTACCGGGATGGACATATCGGCCGACAACACACGCTGCGTCGTCGTTACCTACGGCCCGGCGTTCGAGTTCATCCGCCGACCGGACGAAACGTGGGCCGAGGCGTTCCAGCGCGAACCCAGACGACTCATGATGCCAATGCGACGGCAGGGGGAAGCGATCTGCTACGGCCCGGACGACCGGTCATTGTACCTCACCAGCGAGGGGCGGCCCTGCCCGCTTTGGGTGGTGCCGGCTGTCGATGACGATTGACGTGCCCCCCGTCTCGAGCCAACAGGATAGCTGCAACAGGGGAGAAACGGGGAAACCAACGAGGGGAGGGGGATAGAGTTTTTTATAAGCGGGTGTGGTGGGCCCGGGCAGACTCGAACCGCCGACCTCACGCTTATCAGGCGTGCGCTCTCGCCACTGAGCTACGGGCCCCCGTGGTCCGAACGACGTCCGATGTGTGGATGCCTCCGTCCGCCTCCGCCCGTGTGAGAGCCGTGCCTCCGGGTGAGTGGGGGGGCGGTCGGCTTCTCGTTCGGTCTTCGGTGGGCTGGGGGG
>PWKM01000287.1 GCA_003559755.1 Planctomycetota bacterium | reverse complement strand
GTCCACCGACGGCCCGGCGTCACCGTCCTGGGATGACGGTTCCCCGTGGTTCCTCGAACGGATGGGCGACTACGGCATCGGCATCCAGTTCATGTCCGCCGGCATCGGGACCCAGCTCGCCCCGGGTGATTACTCGAACCTCATCTGGTTTGAGACCACATACGACAGTTGGTCCTACGGCAAAGTGGCCGTGATCAACGGCGGGGACGCCAGCGAAGGCCTCGCGTACGCCCCCAGGCCGTTGGAGACGCCGCCCATCCCCGAGCCGACCGGGCTGCTCGGCATGGGCCTGCTCGTACTGGCCGGCCGCCGCAAGCGCCGCAGATAACTGACCACGTGCACATGCACACTCTGGGGCATCTCGCTTGAGATGCCCCTTTCTTTTTTTCCCCGGCCACCCGATATTTCCGAGCGAACCGCCAGCGAAGCGCAAACGGGCTTTCGCGTAAGGGGTATTTCTTTCGGACAGAGTTGATCGGTCAGGGCGCGGGGACCGGCGGGAGGCGTTCCGGCTCTCTTCTGACCCGGGGGTCGGGAGCACGGTCGCCCCGTCGCCAGATGAGCCGCTCGTCCACCTGCCAGTCGCGATCGAAGAACCCGGCCACCACAGCGCGGTCGGTACCGTCGTAGTCTGTGCCCTCCTTGAAGATAACGAAATCGGGCAGGAGGTCGTACTTGTGGTTCCGGGGCAGGTCCCCCCCGTAGGGCAGGCCGGCCCGGACCATCACCAGGCGGTCCGGGTTGAGTGGGTTGGGATAGACCATCACCAGCCCGTGGTTCTTGATGTCGTAGGTCTCGCCCCGGAAGGTGAACCCCTCGTCGGTTACCGCGATGGGCAGTCGGTCGGCGATCCGGGCCAGCACCCTGTTTCGGCCGGGCGTACCGTGCAGCACCAGGTTCGCCCGCTGGATGTCCCGTTCCGTCACCCGGGTATCGAGCCGCTGAAGGGGGACGGCCTGGACGAACTGATACCACTCGACTGCAGCCGCGCGGGCCTCGTCGCGAAGCCGGTCGATGTTCTGGTCGATGTTCTCTTCGCCGCCTTCCCCGATCCCGAAGACCTGGATGAACCGACGCCGAAAGACCTGTTTCGCGGGGCCGCACAGTCGTGGGGTCTTGCGCAGCTCGCCGACCCGCTCGCGGTCGTCGAGGTCGAACGTCCTCGGCCCCGGCTCGGCGACTCGATGCTCAACGCCGTCGAGCCGTAGAGTCAGGTCGGGTTCGGCCCCGACCAGTTCCTCGCCGAGGTCGAGGCGGAGTGCGGCCACGTTCTCGGTCGTCACCTCGAGCTCCGTGCCCTCCTCGTTGAGCTTGGCCCGCACCCGTGCCGGCTCCCCCCACCGCCCGATGTCGAGGATGGTCACCCAATAGGATGTGTTGTACTTGATCGTATATGTCTTGAAGTCGACCCGTCGCGGCCAGCGGTCCAGCCGCTGCCGGTTCATCCATCGCATCGCGCCGTCGTCCTCGAGCACCCGGTCCATGATCCAGTGATCGGCGCCGGGGAACAGCCGGAGTGTGGAGTCGCCGCCCAGGGCGTCGAGCCGCCGGTGGAACCGCCTCGACTGCTCGGTCTTGATCAGCGAGTCGCGCTCGCCGTGGTAGAGCAGGACGGGCAGGTTGATAAAATTGCCCATCATCTCCGCCCCGAACTCCTGGTCGATCAGGAGGCGCTTGTACGGCTCCATCCGGGCGCGATCGAGCCCGTGCCACAGGTAGTAGTCGGCCCGGCCCGCCACCGAGACGATGCCCGCCCACCGGTCCGGGTAGTGTGCGCCGATGGTGAACGCGCCCATCCCGCCCATCGAGTAGCCCAGTAGGAACACCCGGTCGGCCTGGATCGGGAATCGGTCTTTGACCTGCTCGACGACGCGCAGCACGTCCTCCTCGCCCACCCCCTGGAAATCGGTGTTGCTCCGGGCGAACGGGGCGGCCATGTAGTACCCGTGCTCGTCGCAGTGGTCGTACAGCTCGCGGGGGAGCATCATCTCCCAGTTCACCTTGTTCAGGTCGGGGCTGTATCCGTGCAGAAAGACGATGAGCGGGAGCGGCGTCTCGCCGTCGTGGGCCCGGGGCACGTACATAAAGTAGGGCTGGGGCGAGTCGTCGATTTTCGAGAGATACGCCCACTCGCTGAACCCTTGCTCCACCGGGCGGGGCAGGTCCCGTTCGAGCCGGCCCAGGGCCCGGCCCCAGCCCTCGAGCTCCCGTGCCGCCTCGGCCGGGCGGGGCCAGCCCCAGGCATCGCCGCCGTCATAAATGACGGCCTTCTCGTGCCGGAGTCGGGCCAGGGCGAAGTCCGGCTCGGTGTATTTGCGCGGCCCGAGCCGCTCGGCCATCCGGTCGGTGTACCGTTCGAGTCGGGCCATCCGATTGTCGAGTTCATCGGCGACGTGGAACACGCGTCGGAGCGTGCCGACCACCCGCCCTTCGAACCGGACGGTCGCCTCGAAGGTATAGTGCGGCTGTTCCGCCCGGTCTGGGACGGTCCACGAGAAGGCCGCCGGATCGTCGGCCAGCACCGCGAGCCGGGCGCTCACCGGCTCGAACTCCTCGACCGGCTCGCCGTCTATGTCGAGCATCGCCGCCCGGATATCGACCTCGCCACGCACGTCGGGATAGCCCGCCGGCACCGCTACGCGAGTCACCAGGCGGCCGCGCCGCTGAGCCACGTTGCCCGTTTCCGAGGAGCTGGTCAACGAGCCGACGACGAGCTCGGCGGTCCGCTCGTCCTGAACGCGAAGCCGGGCCCGGACGGGTGCCGGCCGGGCCGGCCTGCCCCGGGCGTCAGCATCCTCGAGCAGAGCGATCCGGAAAAGGGCGTTCCCGTCCCGCGAGCCGAGCTTGACCAGGAGATTTCGCGGACGCCGGTCCGGCAGGTTCACCACCGTTCGGAGCCGGGTCAGCGGGCCGTCCCCGTCGGCCGCCGGCTCGGCCTCCAGCGGCTGTCCGTCGAGCCAGAGTGCCAGGCGGCCCCAGTATTCCGCCTCGAGGACGTAGTTGCCCGGCTCGACGGCGCTCAGCTCGCAGGCGGCGTAGAACACCGACTCGCCCCGCTCAAGGCACCGGTCGGTCAGGTCGACGAACCGGCTTCCCGTCGAGATGCCCCGCCAGGCCACCGCCCCCTCGTCTTCCGACCGCCGCACCCCGCTGCGTTCGCCGCGGTCGTCGGGCAGGAGGTCCGCCTCGAAGCCCCCTGCGGGGTCAAGGCGGAAGGCGGGTGTTATCAGCCAGGTGGTTATGGAGCCGTCGGGCGACAACTCGCACTCGACGGCGGCGGAGAGTCCGGCCGAGGCCGCGAGCAGGAAGGCGGCGAGCGCGACCCACAGGCATATCGGGGGGGCGCCGGCCTTGCCGCGTTCAACGCCGGCCCGACGGTTTCGGTCGGCGAACGCGCTCCTCGGCCGATTCATCCTTGCTTCTCCCAGCGCAGCAGGTTCTGGACTTTGGCCAGGGTGGTCTGGCCCTCGGTGATCTCAGAGCGTATCCGGTTCTCCTTCTCCAGGCAGTCCTGCCCGCGGTTGGCGATCTCGGCGGCCCGGGCCTTGGGGACGACCAGCACGCCGTCGTCGTCGCCCACGATCCAGTCGCCGGGGACGATCGTCTGGCCGCTGACTCGGATGGGCACGCCGATGTCGCCCAGGCCCTTCGGCTCGCCGGCGTGCGAGGTGACGTGCCGGGAGAACACGGGGAAACCGAGCGCCCGGATGCCGGCACTGTCCCGTGCGGCACCGTCGATGACGACCCCGGCGAGGTTGCGCTGGACGCAACTGTTGGTGGCGAGTTCGCCCCATACTGCGGGCGGTACGCCGCCCGCCGCGATGACGATGACCGAGCCCGGCTCGGCCCGGTCGATCGCCTCGACCGGTTTGGCCCAGTCGCCGGGGCAGGTGAGCACGGTCGTCGCCCGCCCGGCGAGCACGGCTCCGGGCACGATCGAGCGGATGCCCTCGAGGCACGGGGCGCGGTGGTTGCCGTCGGAGATGTTGGCGGTCGATGCCTGGAGGAAGACGTCGCGAATCTCGTCGTCGGTCGTCGCCCGTTTGTACAGATCGCTCTCGATGGCGATGCCCTCATCGACGGCCTTTCGCAGGCGTCGGGCGGCCTCGACAGCGTCGGTCGCCTTGGTGAGCGCCCCGCCCACGATGACCACGCTGGCCCCGGCCGCGATGGCTGCAGCCGCCGTCTCGGAGTGGATTCCGCCGGCGACTGAGATCGGGATATCGACCACGCCGGCCACCGCCTTCACCCGGTCGAACGAGGTCTTGCCCGACATCTGCTCGTCGATGGGGGTGTGTACGCAGAGTTGATCGACGCCCCACTCGGCCAACTGCTTCGAGCGGCCGGCGAGGTCGGTCACTCCCATCAGGTCGATCACGATCTCGATCCCGTAGTTGCGCCCGGCCCGCACGGCGTCCTGGATGGTCTCGTCGGCGGTCATCCCCATCACCACGGCGGCGTCGGCCCCGGACTTCGCCGCCATCTCGACCTCGGCCCGGCCCGCGTCCATCGTCTTCGTATCGCAGATGATCTTGTGATCGGGGAACTCCCTGCGCAGGGCCCGCACCGCCTCCATCCCCTCGCTCTTGAGCAGCGGGGTGCCCACCTCGAGCCAGTCAATCCCGCCTTCCACCGCCTCGCGGGCGAGCTTGAGCGCCCGGGGCAATTCGTCGAAATCGAGTGCGACCTGGATAATTGGTTTCATCGAAATCTCATCCCAAACATGTCATTAAAAAAACAGCCCACATTTCAGCCCCATTCCGTTCGCGGCTTATCTTAAGGCACGTAGGTTGCCCCACAGTTATCGGACTCCCACGTAGTGACGCGGCGGACGACGACCCCCTCGGGCAGCCGGTCGGCGAGTTGTTCGGCGATCACCTTCGCGATGTTCTCGGCGGTTGGGTTCAGGGAGTCGAAGGGGGCGATATCGTTCAGGTACTGATGATCGAACTGGTCGAGGATATCGGCCAGCATCGCCTTCAACTCTCGGAAATCGATCAGCAGATCGGTCCCGCTCAGCTCCTCGCCTGCCACCACCACATCGACCTTGTAATTATGGCCGTGCAGCCGCTCGCAGGACCCCTCGTAATCGCGAAGCCGATGGGCCGCCGAAAAATCTGTCTTCACCGTCAATTCGAACACGTCTGTTCCCTTTCATCGACCGACCGGGCGATTATAGGCGGGACCCCGGCAGTCGTCAATTGTGGGGGCTGTCGCCGAGAAATACCGAGTGGGAGAGGCCCGCCGGGCGGGGGGGTGTCAGTCGCCTTGAATCAGCAGGGCCGGATGGCGGCGGACCTGGGTGAACCGGCCGGTCTCGCCCGGGGCAAACAGGCACGATGCTGCGTCCGGCTCCGCCCAGCGGTGCTCGAATGCGTGCCCGGTCACGCTCCTGCGCACCAGCTCGACCAGCTTGTCGCCCGGCCCCGGCGCCGGAGAATCAGGTGCTCCCGCGATTGCGGCCGCCCTCTCGGTGCTGAGCGGCCGGACAGCGACGAGGGCCACGCTCTGGCCGACTTCGAGCAGCGGCTCGACGCTCGACCACGCCGCCCGGAACCGGTACGCCGCCCAATCCCGCTGCACCGCCGAGAACCGGTCGAAAAGGACCACCTTCGGCGGCATCGGGTCGGCCGACCGGAACTCAGGGGAAGGGCCGCGCCCCAGCCGAGCAACCCGCCCGATGACCATCTCCACCGGCCCGGTATCCTCACAGAAGAACACGACCGAATGCGTCTCGAGCGACAGGCCCGACTGCCCGGCCAACAGGAGGGTGAGGGTGCCCGTGCCCGCCCCGGCGATCACCGCCAGCCCGATCAGCCAGCGAATCCAGCCGCGTCGGACCACGCCGCCGACGCTCACCAGCAGGCCGACCGCGGCAAGGGCATACCCGCCGACCAGCCAGGCCAGGTGACGCCGCGACTGCTCCGACCAGCCGATCCGCCCGAACAAGCCATAGACATCGCGCTCGATCGGGTCGAGCCGGACCGGCCGTCGATATTCCTCGGCGGTGGCGACCAGACGCCGGGCGAGCGCCTCGACCGACGCGCCTGAGCGGGGGATGTCGTCTCCCCCCGTGTCGTACACCAGGACGACGCCCCGCCCGTGCCGCTTCCACAGGAACGTCGGCCCGTCGGGGGCATCATCGACGCGCTCGATATCGGGCGAGAAATCGTCCGGCACCGCCAGTGCGGGCGGCAGCCCCTCGAACGAGCGTTCCCCCCCGTCCTCGATCCCGAGCAGCCGTTGCCAGACCGGCTTCGCCCCCTCCGGCATCGAGCCGTCACCGAACACCAGCGCCAGCGCCCCGCCCTCGTGGACGAACCGGGCCAGGGCGGCCTGCGCCCGCGAGGTCAACTTGCTCTCGCTGAAGTAGTAGCAGAGCACCAGATCGACCGATTCGGGCACACGGTCGGGCATGTCTCCCAGGTCGATGATCGCCGATCGGGACGGCAGGGCAGCCCGCACCGCGTCGGGCGGCAAACCCGGCTTCGGCGTCCGGTTCAACTCGCCGACGAGCAGCGCGCCCTCCGGCAGCGGTTCGAGTTCGAGTCCCTCCTCTTCCGCCGTCCACAGTTCCGTCATCGGGAGCACAAATTGGGCGCCCGCCCGGTCATCCTCGACGACGGTGGCCGTCCCCGGCACCGCTATCCGTCCCGCGACGACCTCGGGCAGACGCACCCAATGTCCCGGCTTGAAGTGGATTCTGTCGTCGCCCCGGGCGATGCCCGACAGCGCACCCAGGCACAGGAGTGCGGCGATCTTCAACACGAGCAGGGGCTTGTTATGTGTGCAGTCCATCCGTTCCTTCTATCTGTCGGGTCCACCCGATCATTCGTCTGCCGGCTTGATGGCATCGAAGTAGTCGCGGACCAGCTTTTCGTAGCCGGGCGGGACGCGGCCTTCACCGATCTCACGCAGTGCGGCCTCTCGGGCCTCGCGGTGGATGATCTGGGCGTCGTCGCGCTCGGTCCCGGTCCGGTCTCGGTCGTAAATGATCCCGCCGTCGGTGTCTCTCTCCTCGGGCGGTGTTGCGCGGGGAGTGAGCTCGACCAGTTCCTCGTCTTCGGCGGCGGGCCTCAGCTCCGGTCTTTCATACGGGTCCAGTGTGGCAAGGTCGGCCATCTCGGCCCTCAGCCGGCGGGCCAGTTCCCTCTCGCGTTCGGTCCGCTGTTCGTCCCGTTCGAGCGCTCTTGCCAGCCGGTCCAGTTCTTCCTGTGCTTCGCGCAGTGAGCTGGCGGCGGCCTCGCTGTCTCCTTCCTCGAGAGCCCTTGCCGTCTCCCTGATCGCTTCGGCCAGTTCTTCCGATCCGCCGTGCTCCCTCATCTGGCGTGCGAGCCGGCGGAGTTCTTCGCTGAGTTCGAGGTATCGGGCGGCGTCCAGGTCGCCCTCGAGCAGGTCGCGGTCGATCTGGAAGAACCGCAGATGCATCTGCTGGAGCTCCTCGCTGGGCCGTCGGTGCTCGCGTCTCTCCGGCGAGTCCGCTCGGGCAGCCCTCGCCGTCCGTTCGGCGACCAGCTCTGCGGCCACCTGGTCGGCCACTCGGCGCTCCATCCGGCCGAGCAGGTCGACGGGCGGAAGGACCGCAGTCACGGCGAATACGATGGCGGCCGGCAGCAACAGCCGCATCGACAAGGGGAGGTGGAAGGGGAAGACGTCGGCGGGCCGGACGTCGCGCACCCGGTCGGCCGCGTCGCGGGTAATCGCCTCGGCCCAGGGGCCGTCGGACCGTTCGAGCTGGACGGCACTGGTCAGCCGGTCGTTCAGGCCGAGCAGGCGGTCGGCCTCGATCGCCGCGCGCAGGTCGGCGGGTATCTTGCCGGCCCGCTGTCCGGCAAGCGTCCAGACCAGGGCGGCGACGGTCCCGGCCGCGACGAACAACACAGCGGTCCCGACGGCGTCGATGCCGAGGTAGATGAGCTTGTCGGTGGCGGCGACCAGGGTCGCCGAACCCAGCGCGATGAGCAGACAGACGCCGAGCCGGCGTGAGACCGCGATCAGCCGGAGCCGCCAGGCAAGCCGTGATATTTTGCGATGCATATCCAAGAGCCGTCACCTCCAATCATTTGAACGATTGTCCCGCTCTTGAGTTCGCCGTCAAGCCGTACGGATTGTCTCGCCTGTTTTTGCAACATCCGCTGATTGTTATTGACAGCGCCGTGCCCGCGCGTACAATCAGTGTATGGAAATGGAACGATATAAGCACCTGACACGAACGGCGGTCGCGCTCCTGGTCGTCCTGTGCTTCGGCCTCACGGCCGGGGCCGGCGAGGCCGAGCCGGGAGAGGGGACCCCGGACGAAGAACGGGTCCACCCCGCGGCGTATCGCATTCGCGTGGAATACGACGAGAGGACGAACGAGCAGATCCGGTCTGAACTCCGGCGTGCGGCCCGTCGGGCGATGGCCGAGCGCCGCCGCCGGTTCGAGCTCTCCCGCCGGGAACTCGAGCGATCAATCGGGCGCGAGATGGAGCAGTTCAAAAGAGAGATCGAGGCGGCCAGAAAGGCCCGACAGGAGACGGACACCGCCCGGGCCGAGCCCGTTGACGAGGTGCCCGGGCCCGAACTGGAACCCGACGCCGAGCCCGATCTCCCACAGGTCGTCCACGACCCCCCGGCCGAGCGGGCACCGGAACTCGACGGCGAGCCCGATGCCCCCCAGACCGTCCGCGAGCCCTCGACCGAACGGGCGGAGGCGGATGAGGACCCCCGGGCCGCCCTGCGCAGAGAGCGCCGAGTCGCCGCCGAGGCCCTGCGGCGGCTCGATGAACTGCTCGGCAAGATCGAGAAGAACGAGGCGGCCGAGGCCGCCGAACGCGGAGAGCCGGGCATCCTTCCGCCACACCGATGAAGGTCCCCCACCTGCACGACTGGCCGACCGATTACGGCCAGGCCGTCGACCTCCAGAACCAACTCCGCGACCGGGTCGAAGTCCGCCCGTTACCGACCGGCATCCACCTCGTGGCGGGCACCGACGTCTCTTATGATCGCGGGAACGACCTGATGCACGCCGGCGTGGTGGTGCTCCGGCTGCCCGATTTCGAGGTGATCGAGCAGCGGACGCATTCGCGGCGGGTGACCTTCCCCTACATCCCCGGCCTGCTCAGTTTCCGGGAGCTGCCCCCGCTGCTCGATGCGGTCCGAATGCTCGATACCCGCCCCGACGCCGTGATTGCCGACGGGCAGGGGCTGGCCCACATGCGCGGGCTGGGCCTGGCGTCGCATCTCGGCCTGTGGCTGGGCGTCCCGACGGTCGGCTGCGCGAAATCGCGACTGGTGGGCGAGCACCGCGAGCCGGGCGAAGAGCGCGGGCGGCGGGCGCGGCTGTGGGTTGAGCGGCGGGTCGCGGGCTCGGTGGTCCGGACACGGTGGTCGGTGAAGCCGGTCTATGTCTCCCCGGGGCACCTCGCCGACATCCCGTCGTCCGTTCGCCTCGTGCTTCGCTGCTGCAGCCGGTATCGGCTGCCCGAAACCACCCGGGCCGCCCACCGCCTGGTGAACGAGGTCCGGGCCGCCGCCCGGTGAGAAGAGAGAAGCCCGGTTTGCGACATCGTCTTCTTGATAATGCGGACATCTGTCGTATACTGCCCGCCACGACCGGCTTTCACCGCATTGGAGGCAGCGTATGAATTCGTTTCAGAGACAGACGATCGGCCATCTGACGGAGTTCGTCGAGCAGAATGTGCTGGCCGATGACGCCGCCCGGGTTCTGGGCATCACCCGCGAACAGGGGGCGTTCACCGGCGGCCAGGCCCCGAACGTGACCCTCGCCATGGCACTGGTCGCCGATCCCGCGTGGGGCGGCCATCCCGAGGCGGACCGCATCCGGGCATTGGCGGCCGATCTGGTGGACGAGTGGCACCGCGCCCAGTTCCGGTTCATCGAATACGGCGACGTGATCTACAGCTTCGTCATCATCTGCCTGGCGCCGGCCTGCGAGCGGCTCCTGCCCTACGTCGCGGAATCGCGGCGTAAACGGTGGCTCGCCGACATCCGAAAGGTCGCCGAGGCGGCCGAGCGGTTCCTGCTCCAGAAGGAACGGGCCTGGGGCAAGCCGGGGCCGTGGACGGGCTGCGGCCCGAACCACCTGTTCCTGACCACCGCCTCGCTGTACCGGCTGGGCGGCCTGCTCGGCGAGGACCGGTTCCGCCGGCTCGCACGCCGAGCCATGCGAACGCTGGTCGAGATGCAGGCCGACGAGGGCTACTTCCCCGAGAGCGTCGGCCCGGTCGTCGGATACCACCAACTGAGCTTGTTCGGGGTCTCCGACTATTACGCGGCGAGCGGCGACGAGGCGGTCCGGCCCGCCATCGAAAAGGGCATCGACTTCCTGCTCCGAGCCCATTATCCCGATGTCACCCCCATCATGGCCCTGGACCAGCGGCAGCGCCCGAACCGGCGGCCCGGCAAGCTGGCCGGCGGGGGCGGCGGATATGACCTGTCGCTGACAGCGACCGCCGAGGGCCGACGGTTCGCCCAACTCATGCTCGATCGCTACACACGCCGCGTGGCACGGGCCGAGGGGTATCGCCCCTACTTCCTCGCCGGGCTCGCCGCGCTGGCCGCGCTGAATCATCCCGGCGGACGTGCCGTCCGGGAGCTCCGCTGTGAACGGGCGGCTCGGATCGAGCGGTTCGACGGCAAGGCGGGGGTCATCCAGCGCGACGGGTGGTGCGTCACCCTCGCCGGCTATCACGACTCCCGGCGGCCGGGGAATCCATACATCCTCGACCGGTGCCAGAATGTGGCCGTGTTCCACGAGTCCTGCGGGCTGGTGATCGGCGGCGGGAACGACAAGCACAACTTCGAGTCGGCCACGTTCGAGGTCCGGGAGGCGGACACCTGCTACTACTTCCCGTCCATCGACGAACAGGCCCGCATCTCATCGGACCGCGGCGTGCTCGACCTCGATTACGGTGCGGCCCGGGCGCGGCTCGCCGTGAATATCGTCTCCCGCGAAGTCGTCGAGCTCGTCGCCGGGGTGGAGACCAACTTCGGCGAGCAGCGCAACCGGTTCAACCTCCAGGTCCCGGTCGGCCCCGGGGCGGGCCTGCGGATCGACGGCGAGGACGTCCGGCTCCGGAAGCGGAAAAGCGAAAAGGTCTGGCCGGTGCGGAGATCGCTCGAGCTGCCCGGGCTCGCCGCCATCGAGGTCCCGTGCGAGGCGGAGTTCTGTTGGCCGTATCTGCCGTGGAACCCTTACAACGCGCCCACGTATGAGAGCCCGATCGAGAACGCCGTGGGGTTCCTGCGTGTCCCGCTCAGCGGCCTCGTCCTCGAGGAGCGCACGGTCCGCGTTCGCGTGCTCACTTGACGATGGAGATGATTTGCTTGAACGCGTCGCCCTCGGCCGCGCCGAGCATCTCGAACAGCGCCATCTCGACCGTGGTCCGTTCGGCCCCGACATCCATCGCCTTCTGAATCCCAGCCCGGCGGTTGCTATCGGTCCGCGACGAGACGGCATCGATTACGACGTGCGCCTGGTAGCCCGATTCGACCAGGTCGCGGGCGGTCTGGTAGACGCAGACGTGGGCCTCGATCCCGCACAGGAGGACCTGCCTCCGCCCCGCCGCCTCGAGCGCCTCGACGAACGCCGGCTCGCCGCTGCAACTGAACGCCCGCTTCGGGATGGGCCGGGCGTCGATCAGTTCGGCCACCTCGGGCAGCGTCGGCCCCAGCCCCTCGGGATACTGCTCGGTCAGGATCACCGGCAGCCCGAGCACGTCGGCCCCGCGGACCAGCTTCCCGACGTTGTCGAGCAGTTCCTCCGTCTCAACCATCGCCCGGGCCAGCTTGTCCTGCACGTCGATCACCACGAGCACGGCATCGTCCCGCTCCAGCATCGCTCCTCCTTATCGCAACGCCTCGTCAAACTCGACCGAGCGCGGCCGACCGGCGACATCGAGCCGGACCGTGCCGCTTTCGAACGCGAGCTCGAGCTCCGGCGGCTGTTCGCCGCGATAGGGCACCAGCAGGAAGGCCCCGCACAGGGGCAGACCGGCCCGAGCATGCACCACCAGCGTGGGCGACGGCTCGATGTGGTTGACCCGCTCGGAGTACCAGCCCCGTGTCGGATCGTACAGCCCCTTCTCGACGACCACGTCGAACTCGCCTTCCATCAGCGGTCGGACGGCCAGGTTGGCGTCGTCATACGTGGTGTGCCACACGCCGTCGGTCTCGTCGAGGTCGCCGGGGAAGAACTGCAGCCGCGAGTGGACGTCGTGCTCGCCCTTGCCGGTCAGCCGGTCGAGGACGAGGAAGACGCCGGCCTCGTGGTCGTCCGGCCAGAACGTGATGCCCCGCCTGTGCCCGACGCCGATCCGGCCGTTCTCGCCGTAG
>PWKM01000202.1 GCA_003559755.1 Planctomycetota bacterium | reverse complement strand
GGCAAGAAGGTGCTCGTCTATGACGCCTGTGGCCGCGTCAGGGGGCCGCTGATCAGTGAACTGCCCGAGGCCGAATCGTATTGCGTGAAGCGTGCTGACGGGACTGTGGACCTGGAAGAGGCAGCGGCATACAACCCAGCCGATGCTCCCAACCGGCGGAGCAGCCGGTTCCTGGATATCACCAACCCCGAAGCGATACGATGGTGGACGCAAGAGGTGTGGGGCCGGCTGCTCGACGAGGTGGGCGTCGATGGGGCGAAGATCGACTTCTGCGAGCAGTTCCCCGAACACGACGATCTGCAACTGGCCGGGCGAACGCCCCAGGGGATGCATCACTACTATCCGGTCCGATACAACACAATGATGCACAACCTGTTTCAGGAGCGGCGGTCCGAAGGAGGGGTATGCTGGAGTCGGGGCGGAGGGATCGGGGCCGCCCGGTACCCGTGGGTGTGGTGCGGCGACCAGCGCCGGGAGTTCCGCTTCCTCCGGGCAATCCTGAGAGCCGCCCTCTCGCTGGGCCTGTCGGGCGTTCCGTTTATGGGGCATGACCTTGGCGGGTACATTCCGGCTGATGACCCCGAAGAGAACCCGGAGCCGGAGGTGTTCGCTCGCGGCTGCCAGCTCGCCTGCTTCGGGCCGGTGATGTCAACCCACGGGACCGTCACCCGTCCGTATGACTTCGAGCCGGAGATCGTGGACCTCTACAGGACCTACTCGAAGGTGCACTACACTCTCATTCCGTACCTGACAGAGCAGTTCCGCGCGGGAGCGACGCGCGGTATCCCGTTGATGCGGCACATGCTGCTCCACCGCCCGGACGATGCGGTCGCCCAGGAGATTGAGGACCAGTACTTCCTGGGCGAGGACCTGCTGGTTGCCCCGGTGCTCGACAGGGCGGAACGGCGGGACATTTACCTGCCGAAAGGGCGGTGGCAGGACGTGTTCGACGGCACGTGGCATCACGGGCCGGTACAGATTACCGGCTATCCCGCCCCGTTGGAGCGGGTGCCGGTGTTCGTCCGGGAACGGTCGCAAAGCCCCGCTCTGCCCCGCTGTCTCGAAGCGGTTCGGCTGCAGATCGAAAAGTACCGATGACCGGGGTGGAATTCGTACCCGGGACATGCTAACCTCTTGCGCCCGGTCGGCCACGCAAAAAACAGGAGATAGATAAATGACGCTGAGAATCGGGATCGTCGGGATGGGAGGAATCGGCAACCGGCACGCCAAGGTCTATCGGGACCTGGACGAGGCAGAGGTCGTTGCCGTGTGCGATATCATCGAGGAGCGAGCGGACAGGGCCGCCGAGGAGTATGACGCACAGGCCTTCTACAGCGTGCAGGAGATGCTGGACAGCGGGATCGAACTGGATGCGTGCAGTATGTGCACGGCCGGCGAGGAGAACGGCGGCGACCACTACGAGCCGACGATGGAGCTGCTCGGCGCCGGCCTGCCCGTCCTCGGCGAGAAGCCGATCTCGAACCGCATTGACCAGGCGGAGGCAATGGTCGCACTGGCCAGGGAGAACGGCATCCCGTACGCGATCGACCTGAACCACCGCTTTACCCCGGCCGCCGTCCGGGCGCGGGAGTGGGTCGACGAGGGCCGACTCGGCCAGCTCCACATCATCAACATGCGGATGTGGATACCCAACCCGAACGAGTCGTCGCCGTGGTTCCACCTGCGGGCGCTGCACCCGCACTCGATCGACGTGATGCGGTACTTTTGCGGTGACGTGAAAAGCGTGCATGCGTTCTGCTCGAAAGGCAAGGGCCGGACCATCTGGTCGAACGCCCAGATCGGGATGCTGTTCGAGAACGGCGTGGTCGGCAACCTGACCGGAAGCTACGATGGGGCGCTGCCTCAATACGGGCTCGAGCACTGCGACGTGGTTGGCTCGGACGGCCGGTTCGTGCTCGAGGAGTGCTGTAAGCGGCTTACATTCATGCATCGCCACAAGTTCGAGCGCGAGACGTACGACTACCTGGGCGAGATGCAGAGCTTCGGCGAGACGTTCCACAGCCGAATCTCCTGCTGGGTGCAACAACTGATCGAGGGCGTGCCGCCGGAGCAGATCGAGGCGTCCGGGGCCGATGCCCTCACCGCCCAGAAAATCATCGAAGCAGCGATCCAATCGTTTGAGACCGGAAGGACTGTTGATATCCGGAAATAGCCGGGCGGCACTTCTGAAAATACGTTGCATCGGAGGCGGACTATGATCAAGCTGGGCGTGAACACGGTTCTATTCAGCGGGCACGACCTCGACACGGCGATGGAGCACATTGCATGGGCGGGCTATGACGGCGTCGAACTGCCCGCCATCAAAGGTATGTGCGAACATCTCGAGCTGGACCGCTGGGAGGAGCAGGCGGACCGTATTCGGTCGCTCGCCGAGGAGTTTAACCTCGAGCTGCTCTCGATGGAGGAAGCCCGGCTCGATGAGGACCGGCTGGCAAAGGCCTTTGCCGCAGCCGAGGCATTGGGCGTCCCGGTGGTCAACATCGGCCCGGGCGGCGATTCGGACGATGAAGAGGGCTTCGAGCGGCAGACTGACCTGATGGCGAAAATGGCCGACCGGGCCGCGGAGCACGGGGTTACCCTTTGCTGCAAGGCGCACGCGGGGGCCTGCGTCTATAACACGCCGACCACACTGCGTGCGATGGAGAGGGTCACGTCGCCTGCGTTCGGGATCGACATGGACCCCAGCCACATCCACCGGGCGGGCGAGGACCCGGCCACGGCCCTGCCCGAAGTCCTCGACAGAGTGCGGCACATCCATATCCGGGACTGCAAGGGCGCCGGCCCGTCGCCCGGCGAACCGCACGACCAGGCCTGCGGGCGCGGCGACATCGACCTCTGGGGCTATTTCAAGGCGATGGTCGACGGCGCTTACGACGGCCCCGTATGTCTCGAAGTGATCGGTGCCGGCGACTATCCGCTCGCGCACCGGGCCATCATCGCCGCCGAGAGTTACGGCTATATGAACGCGTCACTGAAAGCGCTCGGTGCCCGCTGATTTTATTGCGGCCCCGAGCCCGAATCATGAGGAGCCCAGTTGATGACAAACCGCCATCCCAACCTGCTGCTGATCGGCGTCGACAGCTTGCGGCGCGATCACATGAGTCTGTACGGTTATGAGCGCCTGACAACGCCGCACGT
>PWKM01000352.1 GCA_003559755.1 Planctomycetota bacterium | reverse complement strand
GAATCGGCCCTCGGCGTCCGCGCAGCGAGCCAGATCGAGAAGGCGACCGGCGTGATGGCCGGCATCTTCCTCGGCCTGGCCCTCGCCATCGCCCTGCTCACCGGGGCGGGAGAGGCCCGAAGGACCGATGTCCCCGTCGAGGAACGCGGCATCGTCGATACAGAACCGGCTACGGACTTGGGCGTCCCGGCCGAACAAGAAACGATGCCCGAAACCGACTGACCGGAGACCCGATGCCAACCAGCATGACCGGCTTTGGCCAGGCGGACTTTACCGATGACGAATTGTCGGCCGACGTGGTCGTCCGCACCGTGAACGGTCGCCACCTCAAAACTCGCGTCCGGCTCGGCCTCGAGATGCCCGCCGTCGATGAGCATATCCGCGCACTGGTCGGCAAGTTCATACAGCGCGGCACCGTCGATGTGTTCGTGCGCATCGACTGGTCCGGAGCGGGCGGGGTGGCGTTCAACGAGCGGGTCATCCAAAGCTACGTGCAAGAGCTCGACAAACTCCGCCAGCAACTCGACCTGCTGTCCGAAATCCGCATCGACCAGGTGGCCCAGCTACCCGGCGCTGTCGAGGCGGAAGGCGTTCCCAACGAGGTGGCAGACCACGTGTGGGGAAAACTTAAGCCGGTGGTCACGCAAGCCCTGGAAAAGACCATCGAGATGCGAGCGAGTGAGGGGCGAGCGCTCGCCGAAGACCTGCAAGAGAATTGCTCCGCCATCCGTGATGCCATCGTCACCCTCAAGAATCGACGCAGCGAGAGCATCGATGAGTTCAGGGCGCGGCTGGAGAAGCGGCTGGGCGCCGCTCTGGAGAAGGCCGCCCTTTCGATCGATCAGGACACTCTTGCCCGCGAGGTGGTCTTGCAAACCGAACGGAGCGACATCTCCGAGGAGATCGCAAGGTTGAAGTCGCACCTGGCCCACTTCGAGTCCGCACTCGAGGAAGAGGCGTCTGGCCGGAAACTCGACTTTATCGCCCAGGAGATGCATCGGGAGGCGAACACCATCAGCGCCAAGCTGACCGACCCCGAGATGAGCGAAGAAGCCATCGACCTGCGCGAGAAGATCGACCGCATACGGGAACAGGTGGCCAACCTCGAATGAACGACCGAGCGATCGAGCAGTCCCGCCTCGTCGTCATCTCCGGCCCCTCGGGGTCCGGAAAGACCACCGTCTGCAACCGCCTCATCGAAGGCCCGAACATCGTGATGAGCGTCTCCGCCACCACTCGTCCGCCCCGGCCCGGCGAGAAGGACGGGGTGAATTACTACTTCCTCTCGCCCGATGAGTTTCGGGGGTGGATCGAACAGGGGCTGTTCCTCGAGCACGCCGAATACAATGGCGATCTGTACGGAACCCCACGCAGCCAGCTCGAGGAGAAGCTCGCAGCAGGAGCCACCGTCCTGCTCGAAATCGACGTACAGGGCGCCCGGCAACTGCGCGAGAACTGTCCCGACGCACTATACATTTTCCTGGATGCCCCGAACCGTGATGAGGGCGTTCGACGGCTGACCCGAAGGAACACCGAGACGCCCGAGCAAGTGCGCAGACGGCTCGAGGCGGCTCGTCGCGAACTTGAACAGACCGATCTGTTCGACCACAAGGTGGTCAACGACGATCTGGACGAGACCGTCGGCCGGATTCGCGAACTGATCCGCGAAGCACGGCGGGCCGACACAAGCACATGAACTCGATATAGTCGGGGCCCTGCTAAACGTGTTAAAACGAAGAACCGGGAACAGATTGGACGGGATCACGAGCCGCCCTGCTCGGCATCTCGTAATCGCGTTGACCCGGTTCGCAACCTGTACTCAATAGGACTTTTGGAGGACCACGAATGGACGAAGCCATCTTGCACGACCTCTCCCACAAGATGGGCGGCCGGTTCAAACTCACCGCCCTGGTTCAGAAACGTCTCCTCGAGCTGATGCGCGAGGACAGCCCCGTCATCAAGGAGAACAGCGGCGGCCGGCCGGTCCGAATGGTCATCGAGGAAGTGGCTCGCGGCCGGCTGCAACTGGTGAGAGCTGACGGTACGCCGATCGGCCCCGGACCGGAACAGCTCGCCGCAATGGCCGCAGCGGCCGCCGAAGAAGCCCCAGACGAGGAATCACCGGCCGAGACGGAAGCCGAACCCGAAGGAGATGAAGTCGAAGAACAAGCTGCGGAAGCCGAAGAAGAATAACCTCGGCAGCCGAGCAGGTTATCGACAGCCGAGCGCCCGATAATGAGAATCATAGACGAAGCATCAGACCCGATACCTTCGTCCGAAGGAGCACACGATGAACGACCGTGACATCGTCCTCTGTGTGACAGGCGGTATCGCCGCATATAAAGCGGCCGCACTCGCTTCTCGACTGAGGCAGGACGGCGCCAGCGTAACAGTCGCAATGACCGACGCAGCGCAGAAGCTGGTCACGCCCCACACGTTCGAGGGAGTCACCGGCAACCCGGTGGCCACCACCCTGTGGCCTGAACCGGGGCTTTA
Organism: Planctomycetota bacterium; assembly: GCA_003559755.1. GTDB lineage: Bacteria > Planctomycetota > PUPC01 > PUPC01 > PUPC01 > PUPC01. The sequence continues at coordinate 9,897 of PWKM01000352.1, read as the reverse complement.
TCGGCTCGACCACATATCGCTGGCCGAACGGGCCGACTTGGTCGTCGTCGCCCCGGCCACCGCCAACATCATCGCCAAGGCCGCCGCAGGCATCGCCGATGACCTGGTCAGCACCACACTTGTCACCCTGGGGGCAGACCGGCCCGTAGTCATCGCACCGGCAATGAACAACCGGATGTGGGCCAACCCGGTCGTGCAACGAAACGTCCGGACATTGAAGGACCTGGGCTGGCACGTTGTCGAACCCGGCGAAGGATGGCTCGCCTGTGGCGAAAAGGGGCCGGGCCGAATGGCCGACCCGGATGACATCCGGGCGGTAATCGAAACCACACTGCAATAAGCCGGCGGGCACTCCCTCGACGGGTGAACGCCGGCCCGAGCCAGGCACATGCGAATCCTGATAACCGCCGGACCAACACGCGAGTACATCGACGACGTGCGGTTCCTCAGCAACGCGTCGACCGGGCGGATGGGCTGCTCTCTGGCCCGGGCCGCTCTCGCCGCCGGCCACCGCGTGATCCTGGTCCACGGCCCCATCGCTTGCGAACCGCCCCGTTGCGAAAAGACAATCCCTGTGACCTCCGCTGCCGACATGCTGGGCGCAGTGACCGCACACATCGCCGAAGCCGACGCAGCTATCATGGCCGCCGCCGTCTCAGACTACCGGCCGGCCGAGCGCATACCCGGCAAGATAAAGAAACAGCAGGGCGAACAGACGCTTCGACTCGAGGCGACTCCCGATATCGCCGCCACGGTTGGACGCAACAAGGGGGAACGGGTCCACATCGGGTTCGCTCTCGAGGCGTCCGATGGCCGCCGAAACGCTCTGGCCAAGCTGCGGGCAAAAAACTTCGACCTGATCGTCCTCAACAGCCCGGCCGCCATCGGAGCCGAGATGACCCACGCCGAACTCCTGTTTGCCTCAGGCGAGTCGGAGACGCTTTTGAACGTAACCAAGGACCAATTGGCCGAACGCATCGTGACTGCACTCGATATGCTGAAAGGACAGAAAGGAACCTGTGATGGAGCACGTTGATCTGTTGATCCGCATGCGGGACGATTGCCGGGACATTTCGCCGCCCGCCTATATGAGCGAGCACGCCAGCGGGATGGACCTGTGCGCAGCGGTGTCCGCCCCCATCGAGTTGGCCCCGGGCGAACGGGCACTGGTGCCCGCCGGGTTCCACATGGCCCTCCCCCCCGGCTACGAGGCACAGGTTCGTCCCCGCAGCGGGCTGGCGGTCCGGCACGGCATCAGCGTGGTCAATGCCCCAGGGACGATCGACGCCGACTATCGCGGCGAGGTCAAGGTCGTACTCATCAACCACGGCGACGAACCGTTCTGCATCGAGCGGGGCGACCGCATCGCCCAGATGGTCGTACAGCCCATCGTCCAAGCAAGGTTGAAGAACGTCGAACAGCTCCCCGAGAGTGCTCGCGGCGATGGCGGCTTCGGTCACACCGGCACAAACTGACCACCGCCCATGCAATCACCCGTTCGTCTGCTGCCCCTGTCCGCAGAAATCACCAGTTCAGCACAACGATCGAAATGTTGAGGACGGTTGCGAAGCTGGTCCAGGCCAGATACGGTGACAGCAGCCAGGCCGCGACGGCGGATACTCGCCGGAACACAAGAAGCGTGCGAAGAATCGCAAGCACCAGCGGTACGATGACGATCAGCCCGGCGACGGGGCTCCTCAGCCCGAAAAACGCAGGCGACCACAGGGCGTTCAGCACCAGTTGAATGAGGAACCACCGCAGCCCGACCCGCACCGTGGAGCGAACCCATCCCTTCCGCCACACCAGGTACGCTGCCACCCCCATCAGGATGTAGAGCGCGGTCCACACGGGGCCGAACAGCCAGCCGGGCGGGGTGAACCACGGTTTTTCAATCGTGGGATACCACGTCTCCACTGCCGACCGCGTAACCAGACTGCCGGCCGCTCCGACCAGGATAGGGACGGCGATGCAGATGGCAAGAACAATGAGGCGGCCTAAAATATCCCGCCGCCTTGTCATCCCTTCACGGTTCACAGTTCATACCTCATTCGAGTGCGGCGAGGGCCGCAAACCGAGTATGGCATACGCGAGCCGGGCAAGTCAGATCGCATCGTCTTTATCCTCGTTCGTATTTCGGAGCGCCTGGCTGCGGGATCATTGCTCTTCGGACAATGTAACCCTCGGTGCCGCTTCTCCGATGGGCCGCGGCCGCTCGATCTCGGTGAGGATCCGGCCGCGATGATAGACCGTAACCGTCCCGGTCGACTGGCTGACCGTGATGGAGACGGCGTCGGTAGCGGCGGTGATGGCCGCAGCCGACTTATGCCGGGCCCCCAGGCCGCTGGGCAATTTGACTCCGGGGACGGTGGACCGGAGGAATGTGCCCGCCCGCTCGACATAACCGTCGCCGGTGACGATAAACGCACCGTCGATCGTGGCAAACTCCTTGATCGTCTCGCGCAGACTGTAGTCCAGGACATTCCGCGATTCTCGAGGATAGCCCTGAAACGGGTTCAAGATCATCTGCTCAGAATGCCTGAGCACATCCTCGATACAGCCGATGACGAACGTCGTACCAACTGGGTGACCCTCGCGGCCCTCGTTACCCAGTTCGACTGCGATACTGAGCAGGCGCTCGAACACCTCCGGCCGAACGCCGTCGGTGATCTGCTCGCTCAGCGAGGAGGCAAACAACTCAAGCTCTTCTTGGGTCTCCATGTACATCACCGTATCGATGACCGCACTGCCGGACATCCCGGTGCAACAGATCAGCTTGTCGCCGTGTTTGAAGAGGCCCTGGGTGAAGCCGAGGAGCATCGCCATCTTGATCTGACCGGAACGAGTAAGCTGGACGGGCGGCACGTTCAACACCTGCGAATGCCTGCTCTTGCACTCCTCGAACACTTCGGGGTCTCGTGTGGCGAGCACGACGTCGACCTGGACCTGGTCGTTGTCCGACTCACACTCTTGGATGAACTGCTCCAGCGAGCCGGGTTTCTTGAACACGTCGGCATAGACCAGAATGGCCTTGGCACCGGTGCTCAAGGCAAGGTCACGAGCGTACCCCAGCAACTTCGTCGTCAGTACGTCACCCGCATTTTCCGGCATGCTCTCCTCCACGCAGATCAGTTCCTGTCGTCGCTAACCAGAAATGTTAATCCACGGGCCGGCCGATTGCAATAAAACTTTGGAAAAATTCGAATCTCCCGGGCAGCCCCCCACAAACAGCCGCCACCAGGATTATCGAACCCGACGCGGCTGAGCTTCGTTAGACGAAGCAGGTCAGCATTGGCAGAACGGCGCATGCCATAGCACATCTCACGCAGGCGCAGGCGCGACGGCTTGACATGACAACCCGCCGAATCTACAGTAAGCACGTACGGCCAATGCGCTCTGGATAGAACACTGCTGGATATGGCCCCAATCGGATAGGAGAACAATGGCAAAGATCGGCGTTTGGATCGTGGGAGCATCCGGCTCTGTCGCCACCACGGCGATGGCCGGAGCTGTGGCACTCGCAGATAACAGAACATCAGCGACGGGCCTGGTCACGGCCCTTCCCCAGTTCAGCGAGACACCGTTCTGCAACTTCAAGGATATCGCGTTCGGCGGCCACGAGGTGCGACAGCCGAACCTGGTCGGCGAACTCGAATCACTACACCAGACATCCGGCCTGTTGTCGTCGGAACTGATCGAAGCAGCCCGGGAACCGCTGGCCGAAGTCGAACAGCACATACGCCCGGGAACTGCGGTGGGATGCGGAAAGCCCGTGGAGGAGATGGCGGACCTGCCGCTGATCGATGAAGAGAAGCCCGCCGATATCGTCGCCCGCATTCGTGAAGACCTCTCGGAATTCCTGAACGACGTCGGCGCAGACCACTTAATCGTGGTCAACCTTCAGAGTACCGAGCCCCCCTTCCCCCCACATGCGTGCCACCAGTCGCTGGACACCTTGCGGGAAGCCCTGGGCAAGGCGGGAAGCGTGCCACTGCCCGCCAGTTCGCTCTATTGCCTGGCCACACTCGAGCTGGGCGGGGCGTTCATCAACTTCACGCCCAGCATCGGTCCCGATGTACCCGCCCTGCTCGAACTGGCGAAATCGACCGGCGGGCTGGTCGCCGGCTCGGACGGCAAGACGGGCGAGACCCTGTGCAAATCGGTCATCGCCCCGCTCTTCGCCATGCGGAACCTGAAGGTCCTGAGTTGGGTCGGACACAACATCTTCGGCAACCGCGATGCCGTCGTCCTGGACGACCCTGTAAACAAATCGAGCAAGGTGAAGAGCAAGGACCATCTGATCCAACAGATCGTCGGTTACTCGCCCCAGACACTGGTCACCATCGAGAACATCCGGTCGATGGGCGACTAGAAGACGGCCTGGGACCACGTCCACTTCGAGGGATTCCTGGGCACAAAGATGATGATGCAGTTCATCTGGCAGGGCTGCGACTCGATGCTCGCCGCTCCCTTGGTTCTGGACCTCATCCGCCTGGCGGCCCTGGCCCAGCAGCGAAGCGAAGCCGGTGTGATGACTCACACGGCCTGCTTCTTCAAAAGCCCAATGGGCACCGATGAGCAGGACATGTTCAAACAGTTCGCGATGCTTGCCGATTATCTGTCGAGTTGAAGCCCGGAAAGGAGGCCGTGATGACCATTGTGGAACCGCACGTACACATGCTCTCCCGCACCACCGACGACTATCAGGCGATGTACGAGGCCGGCATACGCTGTTGTGTCGAGCCCGCATTCTGGTTGGGCTCCCCACGGAACTACCCCGGGACCTTTTACGACTATTTCGACCTGATTCTCGACTTCGAGACGATCCGAGGGCAGCGATTCGGCATTGACCACTGGGCCTGCATCTCGGTCAATCCCAAGGAAGCCGATAACGCCGAATTGGCACAGGAAACCCTCGACGGGATCGGTCGATACCTCGACCATCCCCGCTGCATCTGCGTTGGCGAAATCGGGTTCAACGAAATCACCCCGAACGAGGAAGAAGCGTTCGTCCGGCAGCTCCACATGGCCGAGGAGCGCGACTTGCCGATCATGGTCCATAGCCCGCATCGGAACAAGCGCAAGGGGGTCGAGCGAATCATCGAGATTCTAACAGCCGAGGACATCGACCTCTCCCGAGTCGACATCGATCACAATACCGAGGACACAATTGACCTCGTTGCCCCGCTCGACTGCTGGGCGGGACTGACCGTTTACCCGTACAGCAAGCTCAATCCGGAACGGGTGATCAACATGCTGAACGAATACGGCACCGACAAGGTGATGGTCAACTCATCGGCCGACTGGGGCATCTCAGACCCCGCCGCGCTGGGCAAAGTCGCAGAGAACATGACCGATGCCGGGTTCGACGCCGACGAGATCGAGAAGCTGCTCTACCACAACCCGCTCGAGTTCTACAGCCAGACGCCGAAATTCCAACCGCAGCTCGACTTCGAGCCGCAGCGGCCCGAAACGTTCCAGCGATGATGCATACCGCGGACGGGTCCCGGCTCGGCTCCGTCCTGGTGGAACCCGGAGTGACCCGATGATACGCTTTGCGTTCAGCACCAACGCCTTCACCAGCGTGTCGCTCGAAGAGGCGCTCGCTGCCATCGCCGAGATCGGCTACGACGGCGTCGAAGTCATGCTCGACGCCCCTCACCTGTTCCCCGCCGACGCCGGGCCGGACCGGATTGATACTGCCCGGCTGGCTATCGAACAGGCGGGCCTCACGGTCTCTAACTGCAACGCATTCCCGATGAGCGCCGTGGGCGACACCTGGCACCCGTCCTGGCTCGAACCAGACGAAGACGTCCGCAGGCAGCGGATAGAACACACCAAGGACGCCCTTCGGATCGCCCGCGATCTGGGGGCGGCAAACATCAGCACCGAGCCGGGCGGGCACATCCCCGGCGGAATGTCCCGCCAGGCGGCGATGGATACCTTCTTGCAGGGCATCGAGACCGTGCTCCCGGTCGCCGAACAGACCGGCGTCGACCTGCTCGTCGAGCCGGAGCCCGATCTGCTCATCGAGCGAACCGACCAGTACCTCGAGTTCGCCGGCCGGATAACCCATCAACGCCTCGGTCTGAATTTCGACATCGGCCACTTCTATTGCGTGGGCGAAGACCCGGTGGATGCGTTCGACTCGCTGGCCGCACACGCCCGTCACGTCCACCTCGAAGACATCGCCCCGACCCGCGAGCATCGACATCTCCTGCCCGGCGAAGGATCGATCGACCTGCCCGGCATTGTCAGGGCGCTGGGCAATCGCGGCTACGACGGATGGATCACTGTCGAGTTGTATCCCTACCAGGACGCGCCCCGCGAAACGGCGGAGGCGGCGATGTCATACCTGAAAACCCACGGATTGCTCGATTGAGCGCGGGCGAAAACACCAATCAAAGAACGGCTGCCCGTCCGAAGATGAACAATGGTGGAGAAACAAGGGGGGGCGGGTCATCGGCCTGGCTGCGGCTCGTCCGCGTTGCCGCCCTGCCCACGGCCCTGGCCGATGTCTGGCTGGGCGCGGCACTGGTCGGGCGTTTGTTTTCAGTCGAAGCGCTGGCGGTGAGCGGCATCTCGCTCGCTTTATACTCCGCCGGAATGATTCTGAACGACGTCCACGACGTGGCCTGGGACCGGGAGCACAACGCACATCGCCCGCTTGCCGCAGGCGAGATATCCCGGTCGGCGGCGGCCACAGTCGGCATCGTCCTCCTCGTGCTCGGTGTGATCGGCGCCCTGTTTCTTGGTCGCACGTCCTTTGTCGTGGCCGCGTCGATCGCCGTCGCCGTGCTCGGCTACGACTTCGTGTTGAAAAGCAGCCCGGTCGGCCCGGCAAACATGGCCGTCTGCCGGGGGCTGAACGTCGTCCTCGGGCTGACAATCGGAGCCCCGCTGGCGATTCTGTTCTACCTGCCCGCCGCACTGCCGATTGTTGTCTATGTGGCCGGCATCACCTGGCTCGCTCGATTCGAGGCCGACGAGCAGCGAAGGCGCGGACCGCTGGCGATCGCGACGGCCGGGGGCTTGCTCACCGCCGTACTGATTATCGCTCTTCAACTCCGCTTTACACGGGAGGCATGGGGCGAACTGGTCGGCTTCACCGCCGGCCCGCTGGTTTTCCTTCAGGCCATCTTTGGGCTCATTCTTCTGATCGTCGCGGGAACCGTGGTCCGGGCCATTTGGCTGGCCGGTGACGTTCGGAAGGTCGTCCGAGCGCTGCTGCTGGGGATCGTGCCGCTTCAAGCCCTGGTCGCCCTGGCCCACTTTCGCATCCTGGGGATGGTTTGTATACTGGGACTGTTGGTCCCGTTGTTCTTGCTGCGAAGAAGTTCGCACGTGACCTGACAGCGTCTGCGTCCTGTTTCCGGGGGTGATTGCCCTTGCTGCTCGGCTACAACACGAACGGTTTCGCGTTTCACCGGTTCGACGATGTCCTGGAGATCATTGCTGACTTGGGCTATCGGTGCGTCGCAATCACCGTCGACCACCACGTTCTCAACCCGTACGACAGCGAATGGAAGCAGCAGGTAAAGCGGACTCGCGACCGCCTGGCAGCAACGGGCCTCGACTCCGTCATCGAAACGGGTGCCCGGTTCCTCCTCAATCCGCGCCGGAAACATCATCCCACGCTGCTTGACCCGACTGCCGACGGGCGGGAACGGCGTTTCTCGTTCCTGTCCCGTTGTGTCGATATTGCCGAAGGGCTGGGTTCGAGCGCGGTCAGCTTCTGGTCGGGGACACTCCCGGCCGGGCAGCGCGCGGGCACCGCGCTCGAACTGCTGGCCGACTCTTGCCGCCGCCTTGCCGACTATGCCGCCGATCGCGGCGTCACCCTCGCATTCGAGCCGGAGCCGGGGATGCTCGTGGACAGACTGGCCGGCTACCGGGACCTGGCGGCGGCGGTTGACCGGCCCAACTTCGGCCTGACCATCGACATCGGGCACCTGCAGTGTAACGAGAACCGGGCTCCCGATTCACTCATCCGCCTGTACGCAGATGAACTCGCCAACGTACACCTGGACGACATGCGCCGGGGAGTACACGATCATCTGTTCTTCGGCGAGGGCGAGGTCGATCTCGCAGCAATTTTCGGTGCGTTCCGCGAGATCGGATATACCGGCCCGGCCTGCGTCGAACTCTCCCGCCACAGTCATAATGCGGTGGTGGTCGCCACCGAAGCCAGGCACATTCTGGAGGAATATCTATGAGCGAACCGATTGTCGTCATCGACCTGGTCGGCGCGGTCCCAAAGCATTTCGACTCGCCGCCCCTGTTCCCCGAGTTGGCCCGCATCTTTCGAACGGGCGGAGTACGGAAAGTCGTGCCGGTCACCCCCGCCGTCACCTGCCCGGTCCAGGTGAGCTTGGTCACCGGCGTGCCGCCCGCCCGGCATGGGATCATCGCGAACGGCCTGTTCGACCGTTCGGACCGCTCGGTGACACTCTGGACGTGGCCCGCCGACCGGATCGAGCGGCCCGCCATCTGGGATCGGCTGCGACAACGGAACCCGCGGGCCAGGACCGCCGTCCTCTTCTTCCAGGGACTGAAGGCCAACACCGCCGACATCTTCATCAACCCGCACCCGAAGCACACCCCGGACGGCCGGACGATCCCGTGGTGCGATTCGCGGCCGGACGGCCTGTACCAGGAGTTGGTGGACGAGCTGGACCACTTCCCCCTGCACCGATACTGGGGGCCGATGGCCGGGCTCGAATCGAGCCAGTGGATTCTCGATGCCGGCCTGCGCACACTGGCCCGGTTCAAGCCGGACCTCTCGCTCGTCTATGTGCCTCATCTCGATTACGTGGGCCAGCGGCACGGTCCCGACAGCGACGAGCTTCGGACCGAGGCCGGACGGATCGACGCGGCCGTCGCCGAGTTTATCAACGGGCTGGGCAAGGCGTTCAAGCCGGTCAAGCCGCGCGTGATCCTGCTCTCCGAATACGCCCTGTGCCCGGTCTCACGGGCTGATCTGCCCAACGTCGCCCTGCGCCGGGCGGGGCTGCTGCAGGTCTCGGAAAACAACGGGGCGGAGATGATCGACCGGGAGAACAGCCGGGCATTCGCGATGGTCGATCACCAGATCGCCCACGTGTTCGCCGAACCGGATGCCGTGGATGAGGCGGCCGACGTTCTCGCCGACATGGACATCGTGGCCGAGGTCGCCCGGGACCATCGGCTGCGCGAGTTGGGACTCGACCACCCGAACAGCGGCGACTTGGTGCTCTTGGCGGAAGAGGACGCATGGTTCGGATATTACTGGTGGGAGGACCCGGCTCTCGCCCCGGATTTCGCCCGGACCGTCGATATCCACCGCAAACCCGGATTCGACCCGGTCGAACTGTTCATCGACCCGGAGACGCGCTCGATCCCGCTCGATCCCTCACTGATCAGGGGCAGCCACGGGCTTCCTCCCAACCAACCGGGGCGGGAAGCGGTCCTTCTCGCCGAGCCGCCGCTCGAGCTCCCCGCCGGGCCGCTCGGCGTCGCACAGCTTACCGAACCACTGATCCAGGCGGTGCTCGGCTCCAGCGGGTAAGCCGCATCGCAGGACGCTGAACCGATTGAGCGATTCGCTACAATCAAATTCGACCCACGGACGGGGGAACGTTGTGATACGCATTCACCGACGCTTATCGATCCCCGAGAGCGAACTCGAGTTCACCACCTCGCGGAGCAGCGGTCCGGGCGGGCAGCACGTAAACACCTCCGAGACCCGGGTCACCCTTCGCTTCGACATCGAGAACTCGCCGAGCTTGTCCGAAGGTCAGAAGCAACGAATCCGGTCACGCCTGAAAACCCGGATCAATAAAGAAGGTGTGCTGCTGGTCTCCTCGCAGAAACACCGCAGCCAATCGGCGAACCGGGATGCCACCATCGAGAAGTTCGCGG
>PWKM01000185.1 GCA_003559755.1 Planctomycetota bacterium | reverse complement strand
CAGGGCCTGGCGGCTCCCGTCATTGCGGCTACCGGGGTAGAATGAAAGCGTCGCTGCCCTCTCGTTCGGTGACGGGAGCCGGCTGAGCTCGCCCGGCGACAGGAAGTACCCCCTGTCGGCAACGACGACCAGGTCAGCGGGCACGAACCAGGATACTCCGGGCAGATTATGGAATACTGATGCCTGCCCGGGCCATAAAAGATCCAGGTGAGACGCCGACGTTCCCGGCGCAAATTCACCGTCGTTCCGATTCCAGCGTCCAGGGTTAAATGCCGGATTGCCGCTGCCGTCGCGCGACGGTCGGATCCCGTATTGTGGGTCGTTAGCACCTCCCTGGCCGTCTGTGAATTGGTTGAACCCACCGAACATCAACCGACAGGCGGCGAGCGTCTCGGGGCCGAACGGGCCGCAGGCGCCGATGCCGTCGTCGTGGAACCCGTCGATGGAACCGCCGGCGACGAGCGCCCCGGTCGCCCTGTCCAGCAGTTGGACGTTCTTGCTGCCGGTGAACCCATCGCTGAACGGCTCCCGCATGATGGCGATGGGGAAGTCCTCGTCCGGATGGTTGCCCCAGGTACCGTCCGCGTTCTCCGGCGTCCCCAAGCTCTGGTGGAAATGATGTTCGAACGCGGCCTCGTTGTACACGATGACAAAGTAGCCCGGCCCCTTCTTGAACAGGTCGGGGTTGGCGTCGATTTCGGCCTGGGTGTACCTCTTGAAGCCGCGGATGTGAGCCTCGGTCTCGCCCTGGGCCGCCTCGAGATACGCGTCCAGTATCTCGACCGTCTTGTTGCCCACCCGGATGTCGAAATTGGTCATGTTCCGGTCGCGGAGGCTGGTGTTCATAATCTCGATGTAGGGGAGGTAGAAGTCGATGATCTCGACCTCGTAGGTCGCGTTGCCGACGTTCGCCCCCCTCAGGTAAATACTCGCCTGCGGCCCCCCCGCTGTGTCAACGACTCGGACCGGCCCGTAGAAGAACGGGTCGCCCCCCTGGTGGGTCGGGCAGGTCTTCACGTTTTCGCCCTGGCCGTTGTCCCACGCGGCCGAACTGAACGACACGGACGCGCCGTCGGTCACACTGACCTGCAGCTTGACCAGGTAGCTGCCCGGCCTCAAGGTCGCCGTGCTGCCGGTGTCCGTCAGGCGCAGACGGCCCGCGAGCCGGTCTTCATCGCCCTCGTCGAGGCCGCCCTCCGGCAGGGAGAGTCTGGCTCGGTTGCCGTCCCGAATCCACCGTGTGCCGTCGGAGTATCCCGAGTCAACGGCGATGCTCCGGTCATCGCCCGACAGGTCGATGAACATCCCCACCTCGGTGATATTCAGCCCCTCGTTCCCGTAGTAATCCTCTCCGGTCTCGATGCCCAGCAGGTCTGCGGTGGCCTGGTTATCGGTCCGGAAGTGGGTTGGGATGGGGTCGGTGTCGCGATAGTCAACGATGTCGAGTGCGTTCTGGAAGGTGAACCCCCGGACAAGCGGGCGGGTGACCGTGGAGCCGTCCGTCCGGTTGTACGTGACCCGCTCGGTCATTTTGAGATAGATGTAGGCGGCCTGGGCGGCGGGCTCGATGTCCCGCTCGTTGATGTCGAGGTCGTAGATCGATGTGCCGTTATTCACCTGGTTGATAATCTGGGCCACCGTCGTGGCCCCGCTGGTGTCGTCCTCCCCAACCTGCCCGTCCCGGTCGTTGTCGTATCCGTCGGTCGCCGGATGATCGATGGAGACGGACCGGATGTCGCGCGAGTAGGAGTGTACGGTGAGTTCCTCGCGGACGACCTCGTAGATGCGGCGGGCCTCGGCCTCGTGATCGCTTGCGTAATCGACCGCCCGAGGGACCGAGTTCCCCGGGATCGAGAAGGACTGCTGGATCGCGATCAGAAACTCGGCGATCTCGGTAAACGGCTGATCGTCGCCCTGGGGCGCCTCCGGGTTGAACTCCCAGGGCAGTTCCCCGCCGTCGCCGGGCCGGCCATCGGAGCCGTACCGGTAGAGCGAGATCGCCCGGGCCAGTTTGGCGGAACGGTACCGGGCCTCCACCTGGTCCGCACTGTCGCCGGGGGTCAACTGCAGGTCGTTCGGCCAGGCGCTGTTCCAGAGATATCCCTCGGTGAACAGGTAGTAGAAGAACTCCTCGAAGCTGATCTCGAACGAGCTGACCATCACGTGCTCGTCGTCGGGGTCGGGGTGATGATAGCCGTGATAGACCGGTTCGGTGGGGTCGGTTATGCTGGCACGCGTGGCGCAGGCCGGGAAACCGTTCTCGTACCACCGGGACAGGTTGCCGAACGCGTTGAGGTTCATCTTGCCCGCCTCGTCGCGCACGTTGGTGGTCCTGGCCACGACGGGCAGGTCCCCCCAGGTCATCAGCAGGCGGGTCCCGCCGCCGGTAAACAGGTCCTGCCCGGAATGGTCCGCCAGCGGGCCGGCGGAACCGCTCGGCTCGGCCGTGGCGTCGGCCAGCAGGGATCCCAGGAACGACTGGACCGCTGCGTGTGCCGCCATCCGCGCCTGGGCCAGTTCCTTGATGTTCGACGCGGCCCCGCCCTGGACCCGCATCGACGTTGCGAAACCGAACCCGATGACCGCCAGCACCGCCATGATGGCCACCGCCATCACCAGCGCCACGCCACGCCTGTCTTGTCGAACGAGCCCCATAATCATTGCCCTTCCTCGTTGTTTAACGGTCTAACGCGACATCCTCGAGCGGGACAATCCGGGTTCGGCCGGTGTTCCGATAGACCCGGATAAACCGCCAGTATTCCCGGTTGTTCGGGCGTTCCGGGTCGTACAGCATGATGGTGACATAGTCCGAATTGAACGCGGCCCGGCCGGTCGATGTGAATATGATCGGGAAAATAACCTCGTCCTTGTCCTCGGCGTCCCGGACCGAGACGGCCGCCGCCCTGGGGAGGTCCGACGACTCCATGTCCCGGGGAGAACCGTAGGCGATCGATTGCCGTCTTTCGCCCGGCTGCAGCGGGTCGCCGAGTTGGATCAGATAATAGGAGTCGTTCCGCAATGTGGCGCTCCCGCCGCCCAGGTACTGCCATGTACCGCTTGCGACCAGGATATCCCTTTCGTTGTTGTCCTTTTTATTCGTCTCCACCTCGCTGACTACGGTCCGCCACCTGCTGCCGCTCTCCTGTTTGTTGGCGACCATCACGTGGT
>PWKM01000101.1 GCA_003559755.1 Planctomycetota bacterium | reverse complement strand
CGACGCGCTGGCCCGCCGGGGCAGACACAGCGTTCTCGTGACGGGCGAGAACCGCTTCGGACGGCTGCGGAATCGTCATATCATCTCCGTCGTCACGCCCGACTAAATCCCGAACCACTCCCGCGGCCGAAGCCGGAGCCGTCGGGCTTGCCGTCCGCCCCGCCAGGTGGTACTCTGTAACCGAACGGCCATCGGAAAGGAGCGGCGTATGGAATCGGCAGCATTTTCGGTCAAGCGGATGCACATCCTGCGGGTCGACCCCGGCGAGGACGTGCTGGATGCGGTTCGGGCGTTCATCGACGAGCAGGCGGTCGAGCAGGCGATCATCGTGGGCGGCTACGGGACGCTCGCCCGCCATCACCTGCACTGGGTGTTGAACAACCGGATTCCCAGCGACAACATCTTCGCCCACGGCGAGGGCGGGATCGAAATCCTGTCGATGAACGGGACCGTGGTCGAGGGCGAGCCACACATTCACGTCACCCTGGCGACGACCGCCGGCGCCTACGGCGGCCACCTCGAAGACGGCTGCATCGCCTACGTGCTCTGCGAGATTTTCCTCGCCGAGATCGACGGGCCCCGGCTGTCGCGGGAGCGAGCCGAGGTGGACATCGAGGGCATGGGCAAAGGGACGGTGCCCCGGCTCCTGTTCGGCGACGAATAGTCGCTGAACGGCCGGCAAACGGACGAAAGGCGGCAACAGGATGAAGACACTCCGAGAGTTGTACCGCATCGGGACCGGGCCATCGAGCTCGCACACGATGGCGCCGCGCCGGGCCACAGAGCGGTTCCTGGCCGAACATCCCGGCTCCGCCGCGCTCCGCGTCACCCTCTACGGCGGCCTGGCGGCCACGGGCAAGGGCCACCTGACCGACGTCGCCATCCGGGACGCCGCCGACCCCGTGCCCGTCGAGATTCTCTGGGAGGCCGCCGAGGAGCTGCCCGAGCACCCCAACGGGATGCGGCTCGAGGCGCTCGACGACGCGGGGGCGGTCATCGGCTCGCACACCGAGTACAGCATCGGCGGCGGGGCGCTGCTCGGCGACGAGCCGTCGCCCGACATCTACCCGCACAGCACGATGACGCCCATCCTGCGGCACTGCCAGGAGGCCGGCGAGTCGTTCTGGGAGTACGTGGGACAGGTCGAGGACGAGTCGGTCTGGGACTTCCTCGGCGAAATCTGGGAGGCGATGAACCGGGCGGTCGAACGCGGGCTGCACGCCGACGGCGCCATCCCCGGCGGGCTGGGCGTCTATCGGCGGGCCCACGCCCTGTACAGCAAGAGCCGGATGCTCGAGTCCGGCTTCCGCGCCGACGCCCGGCTGGCCGCGTATGCCTACGCGGTCGCCGAGGAGAACGCCTGCGCCGGCGAGGTGGTCACCGCGCCGACCTGCGGGGCGAGCGGGGTGCTGCCCGCGGTCCTCTGCTACTTCCGGGACGAGTTCGAGAACGATCGCGAGGACCTGCTGCGGGCGCTGGCCACGGCCGGCCTGTTCGGCAACGTCGCCAAGTCCAACGCATCGATCTCGGCGGCACTGGTCGGCTGCCAGGGCGAGGTCGGAGTCGCGTGTGCGATGGCAGCGGCCGCCTCCGCCCAACTGTTCGGCGGCTCGCCCCAGCAGATCGAATACGCCGCCGAGATGGGCCTCGAACACCACTTCGGGCTGACCTGCGACCCCGTGCGCGGGCTGGTCCAAATCCCCTGCATCGAGCGGAACGCACACGCCGCCGCCCGGGCGATCAGTTGCGCCCGGTTCGCACTGCTCTCAGACGGGCTGCACAGGATCACGTTCGACGACGCCGTCTCCGTCCTGCTCGAGACCGGCCAGGCCCTGCCCCGGCTCTATCGCGAGACCGCGGGCGGCGGGCTGGCGGGGGTGTACGAAAAGCGCATCGCCGAACGGGACAACGGGCCGGGCCGATCTTCCTGAACGGCCGCTCCCGCTATTCGGGTATCGCTTCGACCTTGTTCGCGATGTTGACGAGCAGTTCGATGATGCGCCCGGCCCGGCCGACGACATCCTCGGGGCTTTTCGTGTCGTACGGCCCCTCGACGTAAACGACCGCCGACGAGGTGACCTCGAGCGAGCCCTCCTTGCCCAGGATGCTGGGCCCCATCCTGACGAAGGACAGGAGCGCCGCGCGGGCGGCCGGGTCGAGGTGCCGGGCGACGGACTCGGGGTTCTCGCCCTGGACGCGGAACTCGGAGTCGAACCGCTTGTCGCCGGTCAGAATATCCTGGCCCCAGAACAGGCCGAGCCCCTTGGTGAGCCGGATGGGCCACCGCTCGTGGAAGACGCGGATGCCCGGGGGCATTGGCTCGCGGAAGAAGGCGGAGACGCGGATGAACCCCACCATGTTCGACTGCGACCAGCCGAGGCGGTCGATCGTAAAGATATCGCTGGTCCGGTCGATCCGCACCAGGTGCCCGTCGTGGTGCCCGCGGTACTCCTGGGCCTTCTGGTCCGGGGCCAGCCGGCGCAGCTCCTCGTTCATCTGCTCGATCTCGTCCTTGTTGAGGAAGAACCCGCCGCACTCGGGGCAGTAATCGAAGATGAGGTCGGAGAGCCGGAGCAGGTTGATCTTCTCCATCGGCTCGTGCCCGCACCCCGGGCAGGCCCGAGCGGGCAGGGTGCTCTCCACGAAGCCCGAGGTGACCGAGCAGTACTCGATGTCGCCGGACATCCCGGTCGCCAGCGCGTTCAACTCGCCGCGTTGGAGGAACACCCCCCCGCAGCTCGCGCACTCGTCGGTCGTCATGTCCGCGTCCTCGTTCTTCTGCATCTCGGCACCGCAGTTGGGGCAGGTCAGGTTCGCCATTCGGAGTCTCCCTTCATCCAGTCACGGAGCGTTCGTGCGCCGGCGGCTATCATACTGCATCCCGGCCCGCGACGCTACTGCATCACCAGGTTGAAAAGACCGTTTTTCGAGGACACCCTGCACAGTTCATGTGACTGCACGTATCTCCCCGGCCCATCCACCGGCGGGCTGTCCGGGGCCGGCGGGATCGGAGGGCTGCTGGCGGTGACCCATCACGCCGGCACCCTCGCCGGCCGCACGTTCTGGACGGTCTCCGACGAACGGGGGAACATCGTCGCCCTCGTCGACGCCGTCGACACAAACCACCCCGTCGTCGCGTCGATGGAGTACGGCCCCTACGGCGAACTGATCGCCGTGG
>PWKM01000263.1 GCA_003559755.1 Planctomycetota bacterium | reverse complement strand
ACTTCGAAGCTGCCGTCGCCGGTATGCAGGACAAGGAGGTCAACCGGCGCTGGCAGGAGATGATGGCGCCGTACTTCGAGGAGTTGGGCACCGGACAGGCGGACACAAGCATGCAGCCGCTGGAAGAGGTCTTTCACCTCGACTGATCCGACGCCCGCCTGCGGTTCCATTTGCCGCCTACAGGGCGACGACCTCCCCGGTCTCGATCGACCTGATAGCGGCGTCGAGGACCTTCTGGGCGGCCAGGCCGTCGGCCCCGGAGCCGTCGATCTCGGCCGGGGGCACGCCGTCGGTCACCTGCTTCAGGAACCGGTGTATGCGGTCGCGAAACGTGTCGATGAACCCGGTATAGCCGCCAAACGCCGGGTTGCTATAGACGACCTTCTTCAGGTCGCCCGCTGGATACAAGGTTGCCTCGCGCCACATGTCGTCGAGAACGAACCGCCCCTCGGTCCCGCCCACCTCGCATCGCTCCATGGGGTGGCCCCGCTCGATGTCATAGCTGCCGGTCAGCGTGCCCACCGCCCCACTCCGAAATTTCATGTTGAAGGTGGCCGTCGACCAGATCGTCCGGCCGGGTGCTTTGGTGGCGAAGCAGTGCACGGCCTCGATGTCGCCGCAGAAATAGCGCATCACGTCAACTGTGTGTGGATGCAGCGACTTGATATGATAGTAGGGCGAGCTCTCGTTGGGATTGCCGATCCACATGCTCATATTGACGAAGAGGAGGGTCCCGAGCCGTCCATCCGCGACCCAGGATTTGGCGAGCCGCGCGGCCGGGGTGCTCCTGTGGTTGAGATCGATTGCGAAGCAGAGCCCTATCTCGCGGGCGCGGGCAACCATCTCCTCGGCAGGCGCAATCTCGTTGCAGATCGGTTTCTCGCAGAGGACGTGGCAGCCGGCGTCGAGCGCCTGGATTGTCGGCTCGAAGTGGTCGCTCCCGTTCTCGATCCCGCTGGTGGCGACGCTGATCAGATCGGGCTCGAGCTGCTCGAGCATCGTCCGGGCGTCGTAGAAGCCGGGAACGCCGAGCCGCTGAGCCGCAGCATCGGCCCGATCCCTGATGATATCGCACACCCCGACCAGTTCGGCGAGCTCATCTTCCCGGTAGATATCGGCGTGCCGATTCCCGATCGGTCCCATCCCAATGACAGCAACTCGCAGCACGTTACCCTCCTTATGCATCGATGTAGCCGTATTCAATGAGTGCGGGCCGGAGGAAGTCGAAATCGTGCCGGCCCTCGTCGGTCTTCCACCTGCCCACGGGCTCGGTCCGCACTGGGATTCTGGCCAGAGGGAACCCGAGGAACGCCTCGAGGCGGGCGAGCGTGTCGTCCTGGCGCAGGACGAAGTCTTCAAATCGGACCGTGATGACGTGCTCAGGTTCCGGCGTGGCCCGGACGATGAGGTCCTGATACGCCCAGGAGATGGCCCGCCGTCTCCTCACGTCGTCGGTCCTCGGATACTCGATCCCGAAATCTGCCAGATCATCGGTCAGATGCCCGCCCAGGATGCTGTCCCGCGGGTCGCGAATCCAGATGACATATTTCGCATCGAGAAAGAGCCGCCGTATCCAAGGGTAGCACAGCGTCGTCTCGGGGATTTTCCAGCCCTTGTGCCCGGCGTTGCTGCTCAGCACGTTGTGCAGGTATCGGTGGATGAGCCGGATGAACTCGGGATCAATCGGGCCGTCGTGCAGTCCGCCGAAATCCCACTCCAGATCGCCCATCCATTGCACGTGCCGGGCAAACACCCGGCAGGCCTCGTACATATCCTCGGGCGGGAGGAGGTCGCCCGACTTGTTCAAGGGCTCGCCCATGTAGACGCCGCTCTCGGAGAGAGTATGGGACATCGCTCTCGTCCCGCCGTGGCCGCGTCCGATAACTGTGATGAGTGACATTGCGCTCCTGGCCTGTGTGTAGGGCGTCGCCCGGGTTTGCTATGAGGCCTGTTAATCCTTGTCTTTCGCCTGCAGGGATCGGGCTTTATTCACGTCTCCGATGTGTAAAGTGTCGTATGCTTCCTGGGAAGACTTGAACGGTGCCCCGGGCGACCATTCGAGGTTGGTGGCCATCGGGTTGGTCCGGCCCGTCTCCTTCTCGCGCCTGGCGATCCACGCCTGCATCCTGCCCTCGAGCAGGTCGAGAACCTCCGGTTCCTGCTCGGCCAGGTTGTGGTTCTCCTCGGGGTCGTCGATCAGATTATAGAGCTCGATCTCCGGCTTGAAATGAAAGTCCGGCTCCAGTGCGTGGATGAGCTTCCACTGCGGCGTTCGCCAGCCGTGTTTTCTCATCCAGGTGCACTCGGTGATGTAAAACTCGGTCGATGGCCTTCGCCGCTCACCCCGCATCTGGGGCAGGAGCGATTGCCCGTCGAATGAGGCCGTCGTCTCGATGTCCAGCAGGTCGAGCACAGTGGGAGTAACGTCCTGAAGCAGACAGTTCCCGCCGAGCCGCAGGTCCGCCGGCACACGGCCGGGCAGGCGGAAGATGAGCGGGACCACAAGGGTCGGGTCGTAGATGCCGTGGTGGTCGAACCAGCATTCGTGGTCGTACAGCGTCTCGCCGTGGTCGCTGGTCAAGACGACCAGCGTGTCTTCGTCCAGCCCCAGCTCGGTCAGCTCGGCGAAGATGTTCGCGATGCAGGCGTCCATGTAAGCGATGCCCCCGTCATATTGGGCGATCACGTAATCCTTGTCGGTCACGCCCTCGGGCAGCCAGCTTTTGAAGTAGTCGGCGAACGGTTTGAACTGATAGATCGGTTCAAGCGAGGTGTTGGTCGGGTCGCACTCGTCTCCCCCGTAGAACAGCCGCTCGAACGGAGCCGGGGGAAGGTACGGCGTGTGCGGGTCCATGTGGCGAAGGAACAGGAAGAATGGTTCGTCTGCCGACGCCAGTCGCCGCAGTTCGGGCAGGGCGACGCCGTTCAGCGCCTCGGCCTTGTGTGCCCGGCCGTCATCTCCGATGCTCCATCCTCCGTATTGGACGTACTCGCCGAAGCCCCGGCTCGCCGGATTGCCCTTAAACCCCACGCAGGTGGTGCTGTAGCCGGCCTCGCCGAGGAGTTCGGCGAGCGTCGGCGCGTCCTCGGCCATCGGCCCCTTGTGCCGAAGGGCGACCGTATTCGTCCCGAAGCAGTCACGCCCGGTGAGCATGCTGCCGTAGCCGGATGTGGTCGGCACGT
>PWKM01000313.1 GCA_003559755.1 Planctomycetota bacterium | reverse complement strand
CGCACCGGGTCCGTGCGATGATCTTGATCCCGCAGTTTCGGACCAGCCAGGCGTCGCTTTGCAGGAACCCGCGGATGCGGTCCGCCACCCCGTCCGTCGCCTCGGTGACCGATCGCAGCATCCGGCTGGCCTCGGCCTGTTCGGCCCGATGTCGGCGGGGGTGCAGCAGCGCCCGGATGTTTCTCAGGACCAAGCTCATTCGGACGGCTCCATGTCGAATTGTTCGGCGAACCGGATGCGTTCGAGGATGGGCGGATGGCTGAACAGCAGCAGCTTCGCCAGCTTGTTCGGCCGGACGTCGGCCAGGTTGAGCGACGCGAGCTTCTTCATCGCCCCGATGAACGCCGCCCGGTCGCCCGTCGCACGCAGGGCATAGGCGTCGCTCGCCCGCTCGCGGCGGCGGCTGTACCACTTCTCGAACGGCATGATGAGGAACTGGATGACGGCCAGCACGGCGAGCAGCAGGGGCATCGTCTCGGGGTTGGCCACCCGGTTCTCGATCTGGCCGACCATCACCGGCTCGATGCCCAGCTCGGCGGCCGCCCAGTGGATGACTACGCTGCCCAGGTACAAGCTGACGATGATCAGGACGCTGAACGCGGCGAACCCCTTGGCCAGGTGGCCGAGCACAATGTGCCCCAGCTCGTGAGCGAAGACGACCGCGATCTCGTCCTCGCTGAACCCGCCCAGCAGCGTGTCGCCGAGGACGACCCGCCGCGTCGAGCCCATCCCGATGACCGCCGCGTTCGCCTTCCTCGTCTCGCGGGACAGGTCGATGCGGTAGGCCCCCTCGAGTCCAAGCCCGGCCTGCTCGGACAATCGGGCGAGCTTGTCCTCGAGCCGCCGGTTGTCGATCCGCTCCAGCTTGTAGAAGAGCGGGAGAAATATCTGCGGGGCGAACTTGGCCAACACGAACGCGAGCAGCACCCACACGGCCGACGCGGGCAGCCACCATCGACCGGGCCACGACCGAAGCGTGCTGTAGATGATGAACACGAGCGGGGCCGCGACCACGAACGAGAACACCCACTTCTTCACCCGCCGCCGCGCCCACCGGCCCGGCGTCTGCGTCGAGAGCCCGAACCGCCGTTCGAGCAGGTACTCACGGTAGAACGTCAGCGGCAAGGTGACCACGAGGTAGGCGAGCGAGAAGAACGTGAAGTAGAAGAACACCCGGGTCAGATAGCGGTGCGGCCCGGCGATGTCCAATGCCTGCCGCCCGATGACCTCGGACCCGCCGAGCACCATTGCCGCCAGGAACCCGGCGCCGACGACGAGGTGGGCGATGAACAGCCCATACCGGCGGCGGGCGTAGCTGCGGACTGCTTCCGGCGAACGCATCGCGCCGGCCGAACTCGGTTCTTGCTGGTTCTCGGGCATCGGTGGGCTCGGTGGCACCGCGGCTATATAGCCGATCAAAGCTCAATCGAAGGAAGTCCCCACCATCCTATCACCGACACCGGAGCGCCCGCAAGTTTTAATTGACGCTACTATCCGGTATTGCGTTGCTTTGACGGCCGGCTGTGGTATGCTATCCTTATATTGGGCTGAAGTGCTGCGAACGGAACAAATGGAGGAAACGCCGTGAAACGATTGATCTGGGTGGCTGGCCTCGCCGTCTTGCTTGCCGGGAGTACACCGCTCGCCGCCGAACCGGAGGGGGTGACGCCCGAGTTGCCGGCGGACCCCGATGTGATGGCGATCATCGACGGGCTCGGTGACAACGAATCGGCCACCCTGCCGGCACTCAAGACGACCGGCGATATCAACGATGTGGCCCGCCGTTTCAACATGCACACCCGCGGTCCGGGATCTCGCGACTACAGCATCAAGATGGTGTGGATGCCCGACCGCGAGCGGGCGATCTTCTTCGGCGCGAACCACGGATCGCCGCACCGGACCAACGACGTGTGGGAATACGATCTGCCCTCGAACACCTGGGTGTGCCTGTTCGGCCCCGATCTGCTGCGCGGCGAGGATAACTGGGCGAAGTACCTCGACCGCGATTCGCTCGAGACCGGCATCCCGAAGACCCGGCGCGGGGGCCCGGCCATCGTCCCCCACACCTGGTGGCAGATGGCCTATGACCCCAACATCAAGGCGATGCTCACCTTTTGCAGTTGGTCCATGGTGCCCGGCGAGGTGCGCGAAGCCCACCGAAAGGGCAATCATCATCCCCCGCTCTGGGCATTCTATCCCGAGCAGAAAAAATGGGTCCCCATCACCGACAGCCGGTTCGAAGGCAGACGGCCCCGCTACCACAACGCCTCGGCGCTCGAATATGTCCCATCACTCGGGAAAACGGTCTGGTGCGCCAACGGTTGGGCCAACCGGGGGATGTGGACCTATGAGTCGGCGACGAACACGTGGACCGACATGGAGCCGAACGATGGGGACCGGCAGGCGTTCCAGGACGGCGCACCCGCTCCGGAACAGGTGATGGTCGTCTTGCCGGACCGGAATATGCTGGTCGGGCACCGGGCAGACGCGGACAGGGAGACCGGCCATGTCCGGGGCCGCACATCGCATTACTGCGTCGAGAAAAACGAATGGACCGTCGCCGTACGCTCGGCCGAGGACGAAATCAACATGCCCGTGGGGCATGATGCCCGCACGAACTTCGCCTACGACCAAGTGGGCAAGGTCGCCCTGCTGTGGGACCCGCACACGACAAACGCCCTCTGGGCCTATGACCCGGTGAACGCAACCTGGACCAAACTCGAGCCCGACGGACCACCCCCGCCCCGCGGACATCGCGATGTCCTGCTCGCCTATTACGACGTCGCCCGCAATGTCTTCGTAATCCCCGGAATGTGGGTCTATCGCTACAAGGCCCAGCCCACCGAAAATCAGGCCGAGCGGGACTGACCAGGTGCGCACCCGGGACAAGGAGAGCACCGCTTTCTCTCGCAGCCCGGAATAGCGGCGGGTCGTTGCCCGTGTTCACCGAGTTCGACCATCCGTTGCCCGAAGTGTCCCCGTCCGCCTCGCATTTACCGCATAGCCCGCGCACCGCCAGTACCGGCATAGTTCGCACCTGCAGGTGCCCGCGTCGGGGCTCAGCCAGCGGACGTTGGATCCAGGCCGAGCCGTTCGTACTGTTCGGGCGGGGCGTCGGTCGCGTTCATCAGCCGGACGATGTGCCCGGTCAGGCGGTCGCGGACGGCCTCGTCCTCGATGGGAGTTTCCTGGCCGGGGTCCGACTCGGTGTCGAAGAGCAGCGCCCCGTATTGGTCCGGGTCGTCGCCCCACCCTCTCGATGTCGGTACCTTGAGGACGGGCAGGCCCCTGGTGAACGGGAATCCGGGATGCAACTCGGCTTCCCGAAGGTCGTCGAGGGGCAGGTAGCCCCGCATCTGGGTGGGCATCACGGTGTAGTTGAACAGCGGCTGGTTCTCGGCCGAGACCGGCGGGTGCATGTAGACGTACCGCCCGTCGGTGACGTTCACGTGCCCGCCGTGGATGCCGAACAGCCCCGCCTCGCGGACGGGCGCGTCGGTCGCCACGGTCCGGGCCAGGGGGACGCCCTGCATGTCGGGCGTGGGCTCGAGGCCGAACAGGTCGAGCAGGGTGGGCGCGAGGTCGATGTGCTGGACGAGCGACGTCCGCTGCTCGCCGCCCACCCGGCTGCGCGGGTCCCAGACGAAGAGCGGGACGCGGGCGATCTCGTCGTAGAACGGCATCGAGCACTTCGCCAGCCAGCCGTGCTCGCCGAGGAGGAACCCGTGGTCGGTGGTGACGATGAGGGCGGTGTCGTCCCACAGGCCGAGCTCGTCGAACGCATCGAGCACCTTGCCGAGCGAATCGTCGCAGAAGCTGATCAGGGCGGCGTTGAGGAAGCGGTAGTGCTCGACCAGTTCGGCGTCCTCGGGCCCGGTCCGGGCGTACTTCGGCCAGTCGTTGTTGAACCGGCTGAAATCGTGGTCATACAGGTCCTTGAACCGTTGGGGCACGAAGTACGGCTCGTGGGGATCGAATGTTTCGATCTGGAGCAGCCAGTTCTGATGCGGATGGTTTGTGTGGAGGAACTCGACGCCGCCGGCGAACGTCTGGTACTGCGGCCAGTCCTCCTCGGTCCGGGTGTACGCCCGGTTGATCCGGTCCTGATGGGTGGCGGGGTTGTCGCGGTCGGCGTTGGGTTGGGGTGGGTCGAGCTCGTTCAGGTCGGCCTTCCAGAAGTCGCCCTCCTGCCCCCGGTTGAAATGCCAGGTCGAGTAGCGGTTGTGATAGGTCGCCCCGCCGTCCTCCCAGTAGTGGTAGCCGTCGCTGATCAGGTGGGTGTGTACCCCGTTCTTGTGGAGAATCTCCGGCATCGAGTCGTCGAACGGCTCGACCGGCCCCCACTGTCGGTGGAGGAAATTGTACCGGCCGGTGTGCAGCTCGCGCCGCATGGGGATGGTCGGCGACGAGCCGATATACGCGGT
The DNA here is from genome assembly GCA_003559755.1 of Planctomycetota bacterium. Taxonomy (GTDB): domain Bacteria; phylum Planctomycetota; class PUPC01; order PUPC01; family PUPC01; genus PUPC01. The sequence continues at coordinate 8,051 of PWKM01000313.1, read as the reverse complement.
GTCGAACGTCGCGACTCGCTCCGCCAGTCGGCTGAAGTTGGGCGCGTGGACCCAGTCACATCCGTAGGGCGGCAGCATATGTCGGTTCAGCGAATCATACACGACGAGCACTGCTCTCATATTGGTCTCTCCTCTGCCTTTCAGGGGCTCGCGGCTGCCGTTCGCGGGGGCGGAACCAGCGACACGCTGAAGGGAAGATAGACGAACGCCCCGGCGCAGTCAAGCGCCCGCCGCCGCAAAGCGGATACCATGTACCTTCGCGTTTCCGCTCGTGCGGCCATTGTGTCTCGACTTCGCAGGGCAGGCGTGCTATACTTGCGTTCGGTTTTGTCCTCTATGACTCTGAAGGGGCCGTCTGGTTGTCTGTATCGATCGGCATTCGCTGTCTGTCGGACGCTGCCGGGCAGGTCGGCGAAGGGTCTGTCTTGATTTTGCCGGTGGATGCCGGTGCGTTTTCCGGGCTGCCGGAGTTCGTGCCTGTTCGCGTGTCGGCCGGTTCGTTCGTCCCGCCGATCTCCGCCCCTCAATCTGTCGCCAAACGGCCCGAACCGAGTCTCTGTTTCGATCGGAGTGATTGACCATGTCTTCGCCGTCTGAACGGCCGATGCTGGTTCTGGTTCGCGAGGAGGCCCACCGAGAGCCGGTCCTGTGGTGTGCCCAGACGATCGCCGGCAAGCGAAAGGCCCGGCTGCGTGTGTGTGGGCAGGATGACTACCTGGGCAAGTCGGCCGATCCGGCCGGGGCCACCCAACTCAAACCAGGCGGCTCCGACGCGGACGCCGGGAGCCGATCCGTCGGTCTCGAGCAGCCGGCGATGCTGTTCGCCGACTGGCCCGGCGGGCCTGCTCCCCAGTCGGTCCTGCGTTTCGCTGCCGCCCGGAACATACCGGCGGTCTTCGTGCGGTGGCCGGGCTCCACTCCTTTTGACCGAGTTGTGATCCCGACCGGCGGCGGCCCCCATGCGCTCCGGCAGGTGTGGGTGGCGAACGAGATCGCCTCTCGGGGCGGTCAGCCGGCCCACGTGCTCCACGTGGTCTGCGCCGAGCCGGGGATGTCCGATAACTCGGTCGATCTCGCCCGGGAGACCGCCCTGGCCGAGTTCCAGGCCCGGGTGATGGGCATCTCCCAGGCGGTACAGGTGTGTACTGCGGAGGATGTTGTCTCGGGCATCATCGGCCAGGTCGAGCCGACCGACCTCGTTGTCCTGGGCGCCCCGAACTACTGGCGGATGGCCGAGCATTTCAAGGGCTCGATCCCCGACCTGATCGCCCGGGCAATCCCGAACCCGCTGCTCATGCTGTTCGCCGAAAAGCCCCAACAGGTGCGTCTGCGCGATATTTTCTGGCGGGGCACGATCCGGCTGGGGCTGAAGCCGCGCGACAAGGAAGAGGTCATCGCCACGCTGCTCGATGCCCTGGTCGCCAATAACCAGGTCCCCCAGGCCCGGCGCGACAACCTCCTCCGGCGGGCGGTGGAGCGCGAGCAAATCCTTTCGACCGGGGTCGGCTGCGAGACGGCTTTTCCGCACATCACCCTCCCTGATTTTCTCGGCATCGTCGGCTGCATGGGCATCTGCCCCGACGGCGTCGATTTCGGCGACATCGGCTCCGGCCGGGGCGACATCACCCGGTTCGTCTTCCTTCTCATCACCCCCGAGCATCACTACGAGGAATACCTGGCGGTGCTCGCCAGGATCGCTGAAAGTCTCATCCGGCCGACCGTCCGGAGCAAGCTGCTCGCCTGCAATACGCCCGGCGAGGTGCTGGATGTGCTCGAGCCGGAAGAGCCGTAGAGGGCCCCCTGCCGGACGTCTTCACCCAATCACCGCCCGGTGCTCGGCTTGACAGCTCCGGGCGGCTCACTTATTCTGTGCCCGACCTGACGGGAAAACGAGGAGCAGCAGAGGAGCAGCAATTGGAACAGACACTGGTGATCCTGAAGCCGGACTGTGTGGCCCGCCGACTGGTCGGCGAGGTCATCCGGCGGATCGAGCGAAAAGGCCTGCACATCGTCGGGATGAAGCTGATGACCGTCTCGCAATCGCTGGCCCGGACAATGTATGCCGAGCACGAGGGGGCGGAGTTCTACGAACCGCTCGTCCGGTTCATGACCGGCGGGCCAGTGGTGGTCATGTGCCTCCGGGGGAAGCGGGCCATCGGAATCGTTCGCAGTATGCTCGGCCCGACGTTCGGCCCCGACGCGCCACCGGGCACCATCCGGGGCGACTTCGGGATGAGCAAGCGATACAACCTGGTCCACGGGTCGGACGGGCCGGAGAGCGCCGCACGCGAGCTATCGTTGTTCTTTCGGCCGGATGAACTGCTCGACGGAACGCAGCCCGACCTCGACCACGTGTACGATACCACCGGCCAGGAACTGATCTGAAAGGCACCTCCCGATGAAAGCGGTTCAACTGGTCCAACGTGAGCGGATCGAAATCAACGAGCTGCCGGACGTGCAGCCCGGTCCGCTGGAAATAGCGGTCGCGCCCGAGTTCGTCGGCCTGTGCGGTACCGACCTGCACGTGTTCCTCGGCGAATGCGAGGACCGGGTGCCCTACCCGGCGGTGATGGGCCACGAGTTCGTCGGCACCGTCGCCGAGCTGGGCGAGGGGGTGGAGCAGTTCGAGGTCGGCGACCGGGTGGTCGTCGATCCCGTCTTCCCCTGCGGCGAATGCCCCCTGTGCCAGGGCGGGCGGCATAACGTGTGCGTGGACGTCGACGTGCTGGGCATCGACTGTGCCGGTTCGCTCGCCGAGCGGGTGGTGGTCGATTCGCTCAACGTGATCCCGCTGCCCGACACGATCGAGCCGCAGCACGCCATCATGGCCGAGCTCTACACCGTGGCCGTCCATTCCTCCCGGATCACGGGGATCGAGACGGGCGACGTGGTGGTCATTCTCGGCGCCGGCCGGCTGGGCCTTTCGCTGCTCGACGTGATGCGGCACAGCCCGGCGGCGGAGATCATCGCGGTCGATCTGCTCGACCGGCGGCTCGAGGTGGCCCGGACCCTGGGGGCGGACCTGGTCCTGAACGCGAAGGATGTCGATCCGGTGGAAGAGGTGATGGACCGGACCGACGGGCTGGGCGCCGACAAGGTTATCGAGGCGGTCGGCCACGCCGTCGAACTGCCGGGCCGAAAGCCGGCGATGTACACCGCCTGCCAGATGATCCGGCCCGCCGGCCAGATCACCGCGATGGGGCAGGGCGGACACGAGGAGGCCTTCTTCTGGAAGCCGTTCGTGCTCAAAGAGGCGGCCATCGTCTCCTCACGCCTCAACCTGGGCGACATGCCGCGGGCCATCCGGATGATGGCCGACGGCCTGCTGCATCCGGCCGAGATCATCACCGATGTCATCGGGCCCGACGAGGTCCAGCAGGGGTTCGAGCGGATGCATCGCGATCCCGGCGAGGTCATCAAGGTCGTGGCCGATATGCGCTCGTTGGCCGAGTGAACGGGACGGGCCGACGGAAGCAGTCCGCGCCTCGTGGCACTCCTCCCCCGACACCGTCACAGAACACCGTCCGGCCGGTCAATCCTCCCCGGCGCTGATGCAGATGCGCTCGATGGATTGAGCTTTTCCGCTGTCCGGGTCGGCCTCGATGATCGCCCCAGAGAGCCGGACGTCGCCCTCGGCGACGTCGAATCGGGCGTACATTCCGGTCTTGAAGTGGAACAGGACGGGCTCGACCTGCCGCCCGATCACCGAGCGATAGGGGCCGGTCATCCCCAGGTCGGTTACGTATGCGGTACCGCCGGGCAGCACGCGCTCGTCGGCGGTCGGGATGTGGGTGTGGGTGCCGCAGACGGCGGTGGCCCGGCCGTCGAGATGCCATCCCATGGCGATCTTCTCGGAGGTGGCCTCGGCGTGGAAATCGACGAGGATCAGCGAGGTCTTCCGGGCGAGTTCCTCGACGGCACGGTCTGCGGCCCGGAACGGGCAGTCGGCGGGGGCGTGCATGTACACGCGGCCGATGAGGTTGATGACGCCGATCGATAACCCGGTTCGCGTGGAGAACGTCCGTGCGCCGGAGCCGACCGCCTCGGCTGGATAGTTATGCGGCCTGAGCACCGGCTGTTCCCCCTCCTTGAGCAGATCGACGATCTTCTTCTGCTTCCAGATGTGGTCGCCGGTGGTGATGACATCGACACCGCTTTCGAGCAGTGCTTCGACGTGTTTGGGGATGATCCCCGAGCCGCGGGCCGCGTTCTCGCCGTTGGCCACGACGAACTCGATACCCCGCCGCTTGACCAGGGACGCCAGTTTCTGGGCAATGACCGTCCGCCCGGGCTGGCCGACCACGTCGCCGATGAATAATATTCGGATTTTGTCCCTCCTGTTCGGCCGACACGGGGTCGGCTCCGGGGTTACTTGGCGTACTCGATCGACCGTGTTTCTCGGAGCACGGTGACCTTGATCTCGCCGGGGTAGGCCAGTTCGTTCTCGATCTCGGTGGCCACTTTCCGGGCGAGGACGCCGAGTTCGTTGTCCGCCACTTCGTCGGCTTTCACGATGACCCGCACCTCTCGGCCGGCCTGGATGGCGTAGGTGGTGTCTACTCCGGCGAACGAGTTGGCGATATCTTCGAGCTTCTGGAGCCGCTTGATGTAGCGTTCCAAGCTCTCTCGCCGGGCCCCGGGCCGTGATGCGCTGATCTCATCGGCGGTCTGGGCAATGACGGCGTAGATGGTCTCCGCCGGGCAGTCCTCGTGGTGTGCTGCAATCGCGTTGACCACCGTGGCGTTTTCGCCCCATCGCCGGGCCATGTCCGCCCCGATCTCGGGATGGCCGCCTTCCATGTCGTGATCGACCGCCTTTCCGATGTCGTGCAGCAGGCCGATGCGGCGGGCGAGGGCGGTATCGAGGTCCAGTTCACCGGCCAGCCCGGCAGCCAGCTTGGCCGACTCGATCGAGTGCTGGAGGACGTTCTGCCCGTATGAGGTGCGGTACTTCAACCGTCCCAGGCATTGGATGGCTTCGGCCTTCAGGCCGTGTACCTCGAGGTCGGCCGCCGTCTCGCGGCCTGTCTGTTTCATCACCTCCTCGACTTCTTTCCGGCAGCGTTCGACGACCTCCTCGATCCGGCCGGGATGGATGCGGCCGTCCTGGATCAGCTTCTCCATCGCCCTGCGAGCGGTCTCGCGGCGGACGCCGTCGAAGCCGGAGACGACGATCACCCCGGGCGTATCGTCCACGATGACGTCCACCCCGGTGGCCTGTTCGAAGGCCCGGATGTTCCGCCCCTCCCGGCCGATGATCCGCCCTTTCATGTCGTCGTTGGGGAGGTCGATGGTCGAGACGACGCTATCGGCGGTATGCTCGACGGCGCATCGGCTGATCGCAGTCATGACGATCTTCTGGGCCCGCTTCTCCTTTTCGTCCTGGATGCGCTCGATCGCCCGGCGGATGACCTGGTCCGCCTCCTTGTTGACCTCGTCTTCGAGCCGCTTGAGAAGGAGTTCGACGGCTTCATCGCGGGACATGTTGGCGATCGTGTACAGCTCGTTCTTTTCTTTGCTGATGAGGGTCGCCAACTCCTTCTCCCGGCCGGCCACCTTGCGAAGCCGTTCGGCCAGGTCCTTCTCCAGATCCTCCACGTACTTCTCTTTCTTCTGGAGGATTTCGTCCTTGTTTTCGAGGTTGTCCTCGCGTTTGGCCAGTTGGCGCTGGAGTTCCCGGAGTTCCTGGCGAGTCTCCTTCGATTCCTCCTCAAACCGCGCCCGGTTCTTGAACAGTTCCTCTTTGGCCTCGACCGCCGCCTCCTTTGCGATGCGCTCGGCCTCCTGCTCGGCCCGTTCGATGATCTCCTGGCTCTTCTGCTCGGCCTCGGTGCGGCGGAAACGCTCGAGTATGATGATTGCTGTGACTGCGGCGGCGATGACCACCGCCAGCAGACCGGCGAACAGCCCCCACGACACATTCGCTAACGGGATGAGCCCAATCACATTGGTCACTTGACGCCTCCTTCCTGATCCCCGATGGACGGGGTTTTTACCGGCTATCTGCGATGTCTGTGGCGCTTCGTGCAGAGGGCGGGAGAAGGCATGCGCCGGGGAGTGCGAGAGAGTTGGCGGGGTGACGACGCTCGGTGCTCGCTCTGGAGCAGCCGTGACGCGGGAGGTTCGGGCAAATCGGGATCACATACGCATATTTATCCGGGTGGACGGGGCGATGCGAAAGCCGATAACATCCCCCTCATCCGACTCACGATTTGACGAAACACCCTCAATGATACAGGCGGGGGGCAGAATACGTCCCGCCCACGTAAATCACGACACACCAAAGCTAGTCGTCGCGAGGACACCGGGATGGACGATCTGAATATGGTCACCGGCATCACCCGCTCCGCTTTTGAAAAAAGAACTCTATCTCTCTCCCAGGCGCCTGGCATCACACGAACGACCTTCTCCGGCCGCCTCCAGCGATGAAACAGCGCCAAAAAAGAATGCAAAACGTGAGCGGGCGCATCGCCCGCCCAACGAGAACAAATTCTTACGACAATCTAATTCTATCCCACTTGGCCCCAACAGTCAAAGATTTTCTCCGCCAGAGTTCCATGTGCCGGGTTTCTTCTGATGACCGCGCCGGCGGCAAAATGGATATATTGCCCACCCCCTGTCCCGCCACACGGACAGAATTGTGCCGTGTTTTCTCCTCCCCCGGTATCCCACACGCACCTGATCACGTGGTAGAAAGGGGGGGGCGCCTTCCACCGCCATCGTCATCAGGGGGGAGCGGCGTTCCTGCTCGTTCCAAGCCAATATGAGAAAAACAGTTGCAATTCCTGATGCGGGTTGCTAATATTGATGCCGAGGGCAGGTACATTTTGTACATGTCCGGGCCGCATTTCATAAACCGTCTAGCAGACTACAGGCGGGGAGGTAAGTCATGCCGGCGAAGGTTCTACTGGTCGAACCGGACGAGCAGCAGCGCGACGAGTTCGTCAACGCCATTCGCGGGTCGCGATTCCAGGTGGCTCATGTGGCCGAGACGAATGCGGAGGCGGTGGACCTCTATCCAGAGGTTCGCCCCCAGGTGGTGGTGATGCGCCTGGTATCGGGCAAGATGGGGGCGACGGCCGCCATGGACCGGCTCCACAAGGGACATGCCGATGCCAAGTGTGCGGTCTCGTACAATGTTCGCTCGACCCACCTGCTGATGGCCGCCTACTCCCACGGTGCCCTGGCGGCGATCAAGCAGCCGTTCCATCGGCACCGCGTGGTCCAGCCGCTGACCTTCGCCATCGCCTCGGAGCGGCGCGAGAAGCTCGGCGGGCCGATCGTCCGGCTCGAGCACCCGGTGGAAGTCCGATACAAGGGCAGTTCCTGGTTCCGACGCTCACGCACCGGATTCTGCGAACGGCTGGGCCTGACCGACATGGACCTGAACATCGACCGCGAGCTGAAGCCGAAGGGCGAATATCGCCTGGAGCTGCGCCTGCCCCCGCCGAAAGAAACGCTGCACTTCGAAGGGGTGGTCGAGGAGACCGAAGAGAGCCGTCCCGGCGTCTTCTGCAACTACCTGGCCCTCAAGCACGTCTCGGACAAACAGCGCAAGACGGTCGAGGACTTCCTTGTCGAGGCAGCGAAACAAGTTTAGTATTCGCCGGCGGCTCCTGCGGATCTCAACCCTCCTTCTGGCGGCCCTTTCCTTGCTCCTCATCCTGGCGGTCATATCCGGCTGTTGCGAGCGGTTTTTCCACCATCCCGACAACGTCGTGTACTCACATCCGGATATCCCGTACGAGGCGGTGACCTTCACCAGCGAAGACGGAACCGTCCTCAGCGGCTGGTTCTTCCCGGCTGAACGGCCGATCGGGACCATCGTCCACTGTCACGGCAACGCCCAGAATATAACTGCACACTGGCAACTGGCCCGGTTCCTGCCCGACCGCGGGTTCAACCTGCTGGTGTTTGATTATCGAGGGTACGGGGAGTCGGAGGGGCGGCCGAGCCGGTCGGGCACGGTGGCCGACGCCAGGGCTGCCGTCGAATACGTCTTGGGCCGCGACGACGTGGACCCCGATCGGGTGGGCATCTACGCCCAGTCG
>PWKM01000349.1 GCA_003559755.1 Planctomycetota bacterium | reverse complement strand
TTCGATATGCCGACAACAGGTCGGTCGCCATCATCGAGTGGGATTATCGGCGGGGGTGTCCGCTGGCCGAGAAGACGATCCCTTCGGGCGCCCTTGCCATCCGCCTCCGTTCGCAATAATCACGCCCCTTGCCTGCATCCTCTTTCGGCTGCTCGCGGCGGGCCGGGACAGCGGTTATGCCGGGCTGCCGAGCTCGTCGAGGTGCCGGCGGATGGCCGCCAGGTCGTCGTCGGTCAGGGCGAAGTCGGCGGCCCCCATGTTCTCCTCCGCCTGGTCCGGTCGGCGGGCCCCGCAGATGGCCGTGGTCACGCCCCCCTGCCGGATGACCCAGTTGGCGGCGAGTTGGGCGAGCGTCGCGTCGTGCTTCTCGGCGATCGGCTTGATCTTATCGAGGAATTCGAGCACACGCCGGCGGTTCTCGGGCCGGAACCAGGGCTGCTTCGCCCGGTGGTCGCCTTCGCCGAACTCGCGGTCCATCGTGACCTTCCCGGTGAGCAGGCCGCGAGCGAGCGGGCTGTAGGCGATGATGCCGATGTCGTGCTCGCGGCAGAAGGGGAGCAGTTCGGCCTCGATGGACCGGTCGAGCATGTTGTACTGCGGCTGGAGCGAGGCGAGTTGGACGTATTCGAGGCATTCGGCCATCATCTCGGCGGTATAATTGCTCACGCCGATGGCCCTGATCTTGCCCTCGTCGCGCAGCTCGGCGAGCGCGGTCATCGTCTCCTCGTGCGGGACGCCCGGGTCGGGCCAGTGGCACTGGTACAGGTCGATGACGTCGGTCCGCAGTCGTCGCAAGCTCTCCTCGCACTCGCGCTTCACGCTCTCCGCCGACAGGTTGTGGTAAATGGTCCGGCCTTCCGGATCGACGAAATGCTTTCGCCCGCCGCGCTCGTCCCACACCAGCCCGCACTTGGTGGCGAGCACGACCTGGTCGCGCCGCTCCTCGAGCGCCCGGCCGACCACCTCTTCGGAATGGCCCATGCCGTACACCGGGGCGGTGTCGATGAAGTTGCAGCCCTTGTCGAGCGCGGCCTTGATCGCTGCGACCGACGGGTCGTCCTCGGCCCCTCCCCACATCCAGCCGCCCATCACCCAACAGCCCAGACCGATTGCCGTAATTTCAAGTTCCGAGCGTCCGAGACGCCGTGTCTCCATCGGTTCCTCCTGATTTCTGCTCCACGAAATTGCTCGCGGGGGATGATAGGCGTTCCGGCGGGACGGGTCAAGCTGCCGCCAATTCGAATGTTGTTGTCACGCCTGCGGGGTGGTTCAGGCAGGGATTGTCTCGGCCAGGCGGATGAGCTGGCGGACGCCCAGCGTGTCGGGCCGGGCGTCCGGCGGGATGTCGGCCGCTTCCAGGGCGGCGTCCGCCTGTTCGACGCTCAGACGCGGCTTCGGCATCGAAGACAGCGCCCGTCGCATCGCCTTGCGCCGCTGGGTGAACAGCGTCTGGACGAGCGATCGGAACCGGCGGTATCGTTTGATCTGTGCCCGGCGCTCCGAGTCCGGCCGGATGACCAGCAGCGTCGAGGTCACGTCGGGCACCGGCCAGAACACGGACGGTGCCAGGTCGCGCAGCCGCTCGACGGTCGCCTGGGCACGGACCAGGACGGTCAGCGGGCCGTAGTTCCGGGTGCCCGGCCGGGCCAGCAGCCGGTTGGCGAACTCCTTCTGCACAACCAGCACCAGGCGCTCGACCGGCAGCGACAGCTCGACCAGCGAGAGCACGAGGTCCGTGCTGATACAGTAGGGCAGGTTGCTGACCACCTTCAGCGTCCGGCCCGGGAGCTCGCGCTTCAGGGCCGTCCTCACCGTCGGGTTCAACGTCTTTCGCGGGCCGTGGATGTCGGCGTGGATGAGCCGCACGTTGTCGAAGCGGCCGACGTATTCGCGGGCGATCTTGCAGAGGTCGGCATCGATCTCGACGGCGACCACCCGGCATCCGGCCCGGGCCAGGTGCCAGGTGAGCATCCCGGTCCCCGCCCCGATTTCGAGCGCCACGTCCTCGCCGCCCAACTCCGCCGTGCGGCAGATGACCTCGAGCAGGTTGTGGTCGATGAGGAAGCTCTGTCCGAGCAGACGTTTCGCCCGGAGGCCTCGCTCCTTGAACAGTCCGATCAGGTCGCGTTTCGTGTGGTGTGGGCTCATTCCCTGCTCGTGCGTATGAGTCCGATGAGGTCCGACAGCCGGTCGATCCGTTGTTCGGGCGGGCCGCAGTCCTTGATCTCCGGATGCGTTCGGACGATGTAGGTGATGACTCCGGCCGCCTTACCGGTCAGCCGGTCGATCTCGTGGTCACCGACGTAGATCGCCTGGCGGGGGGAGAGGTTGAGCCGTTCGAGAGCGTGGAGCAGGGGAGCGGGTGACGGCTTGGGCGGGGCGTCCTCGCGGGTCACGACCACGCCGAGATCGATCCGGTGGCGGGCGACGAACGCCTCGACCGAGCGCCGCGTGTTCCGAGTGACCAGCCCGCGCGGAAGCCCCTCCCGGTCGAGGAAATCGAGCAGCTCTTCGGCGCCCGGGCTGAGTCGGCTCTCGGCCGCCGCTCTCTCCTCGTGCTTCTCGAGGATGCGGAACGCCCGGCTGCGTTCGTCCGCCGGCATGCCGGCGAGCGTCTCGAGGATCGGGGCGCCGCCCTCGATCCCGATCTCACTGCGGATGGCGTCGAAGTCGATTGTCGGGGCGGTGAGCGTGCCGTCGAGGTCGAAGACGACGCCGCTGACGGGCTGTAGTCGGGCGGCGTCGGTCATGCTGAGAACTGGCCTCGCCCCAGGATATCGTGCAGGAGGATGATGCCCGCCGGTCGGCCCTGCAGGTCCACGATGACGAGCGAGGTGATGCCCGACACCTCCATCAGGCGGAGCGCGTCCATGGCCGGTGCGTCCGCCTCGACGGTCCGGGGGTTCCGGGTCATGTGGTCGGAGATCGGTTCGTTCTTGACGTCGTTGGTCTCGCTCCCCAGCAGGATTCTTCGGATGTCGCCGTCGGTGAGAATCCCGGCGAGCAGGCCCTTCTCGTCGGTGACCAGGGTGACTCCCAGGTTGTCGCACTCGGTCATCCGGCGCAGCCCGTCTTCGACGGTGGCCAAGTGATCGACCAGCGGGATGGCGTCGCCCCGCCGCATGAGGTCCGAGACCCGCAGCCGGAGCCGTCGGCCCAGTTCGCCGCCGGGATGCCGTGCCGCGAAGTCGTC
>PWKM01000004.1 GCA_003559755.1 Planctomycetota bacterium | reverse complement strand
TCGATGCGGCTCCAGAACGGCTGGCAGACGACGGCATGGAAGGTCAGGCGGTCGCCGCCCGCGTCGATCAACTGCTGCGAGTCGCGGGAGGTGGACTCCGTGTGGCTGATCTGGAGCAAGCCCACCGGCCCGTCGAAGCCGGCCATCGCCTCGACGGCATCGAGCTGCCCGACCTCGTCGGCCGCCTCCCGGCTCAGCGGGTAGCCGTCGAGGTCAACGATCCCCTCCTGCGATTCGCCGCCGCCCCCGCCGATGAGCTGCCGGCGCATCATCTGCCGCTTGATGGTCAGGTCGAAGAACCGCTTCCCGCTGACGATCGGCTCCCACAGCAGCACCCGCCCGGCGTCGGCCCGCCCCGCCGCTGACAGAGCGATGGTGCCCCCCAGCCGCAGGCCGAGCAGGACCACCGACTCGACGGCCGCCCGTTCTCGCAGCGTCCGGGCCGCTGCGGCGATGTCCTCGACCGCCCGGCCGGGCGCGAACCCGGTGAAGTGGCCGTCGCTGTCGCCCGTGCCGAAGTAATCGAACCGGAGCGACGGGACCCCCGCGTCCGCCAGTGCCCGGGCAGTCTCGACGAACGTGCGGTACGACGACTTCTTCTCCTCGGCCATCGGCGGGCAGAAGACCACGGCACAGGGCGGCCGGGCGGCTTCCACCGCGTGGAGGACGCCGAAGAGCGAGTTGTCTTCGTCGAACCGGAATGCGTTCTCTGTAGGCACGCTTTCCCCTTGTCGGAGTGGGTGGGCCGTGCGGCCCGAGTTCAGGGCTTGGCCTCGTTCGCGAGGTTCGGGACTATTCCGACAAGTGCCGCCGGACACAGTCGGCGATTTCTTTGACCGTGCGGAAGTTGTCCACCGAGAAATTCTCCTCCATCACCGAGATGCCAAACTCCTCCTCGGTGCCGACAACGATTTCGAACAGCTTGAGCGAGTCGATATCACGCCGCTTGATCAGCGGTTCGTCTTCCTTGATGCTCGCCGGTTCGATGTCGAGGAAGCAGCGCTCGACGATCATTTGTTTGAGCCGATCTTCGATGCGTCCGTCGGATGCGTCAGCCATTTGATTCCGTCCTTGCTGGTGTGGCCGGGAGTTCCACTTTGGTCTAGTCCGAACCGCCCTCGGCGGTAGACGGCAATTATAGCATAAAGTTCGCAGCCGCGCTTTCATCGCAGCGATTTGAGAACCGAAAACGCGCAGGCGATCTACGGAACGCAGACCTCCGGCCGATTAGGGTGCGACTGCGATGGGATATTGCCGCCCGGCGATAAACGACCGACGGCGCCTTGACGGCGCCCGGCCCGCCGATTATCATTCTGGTGGCCGTGTAGAGGGAGAAGAGGAACGAGCTTATGAACGAAGCAGAATGGCGCAAGGTCGCGCCGCAATCCGATATCAAAGAAGGGCAGCCGACCGCTGTCGAGGTCGGCGAAGATACGGTGCTGCTGGCCCGTGTCGATGGCAGAATCCACGCTTGTGCAGGGAAATGCACGCACTACGGCGGCCCGCTCGCCGACGGCCTCTTGCGCGGGGCGGTCATCACGTGCCCGTGGCACAACGCGCGGTTCGACGTGACCAGCGGGCGGATGGTCGCCCCGCCGGCGCTCGATCATCTCGCCTGCTACGAGGCGAAGGTCGAGGCGGGCGACGTCTATGTGCGGCCGCGCTCCGAGCCCACCGAGGCGCCGGAGCCGATCGCCGGGACCGAGGACCTGCAGGCGGTGATCGTCGGGGCCGGGGCCGCCGGCAACGCGGCCGCTGAAACGCTCCGGCGCGAGGGGTTCGCGGGAAAAATCGCCCTGATCACCGCCGAGCCGGACGGACCATACGACCGCCCGAACCTGTCGAAAGAGTTCCTCGCCGGGGCCGCTGAGCCCGACTGGATACCGCTCCGCGACGACAGCTACTACGCCGAACGCGATATCGATCTCCTGACCCATCACACCGTGACCGCCGTCGATCCCGATGGGCGTTTTGTGACGTTCGAAGACGGAAGCCGATTGGGGTACGACCGGCTGCTCCTGGCCACCGGGGGGACTCCCCGGCCGCTGCCGGTCGAGGGCGCTGACCTGGAGAATGTGTTCCTGCTCCGGACTCTGGCCGACGCGGAGTCGATCATCGCGGCACTGGACGGGGCGGAGAACGTCGTGGTGGTCGGCGCCGGGTTCATCGGGATGGAGGTCGCGGGCTCGCTGACCGAACGCGGGCTTCACGTCGACGTGGTCGCCCTCGAGGCGGTCCCGATGGCCCACATCTTCGGCGAGCAAGTCGGCCAGTGGCTCCGCGGGCTGCATGAAGAGGCGGGCACAACCTTTCACATGAACTCGCGAGTCGCCAAAATCGTGGGCGGCGAGGCGGTCGAAGCAGTCGAACTGGCCGACGGGACGGCCCTGCCGGCAGACGTGGTCGTTGCGGGCCTGGGCATCCGCCCGGAGGTTGATTTCCTCGAAGGGACCGGGCTGGTCGAGGACGGCGCGGTGCCCGTGGATGAGCGCCTGCAGACCGCTGCCCCGGATGTGTATGCGGCCGGCGACATCGCTGCGGTGCCGGACCCCCGGCTCGGCCGGCGGGCTCGGGTCGAACATTGGACGGTCGCCGAGCGCCAGGGCCAGCACGCGGCCCGAATGATGCTGGGACGGGACGAGCCGTATGCGGAAGTCCCGTTCTTCTGGACGCAGCAGCACGAGAAATCGGTCAACTACGCCGGCATTGCAAACAACGCGGACCGGATCGTGGTGCGCGGCGAGATCGGCGGCGAGTTCCTCGCGGGCTACTACGAGCAGGGCGAACTGCGGGCCGTCGCATCGCTCTGGCGCGACATCGATTTCATCGCCGCAATGCAGGCGCTGGCGGCCGGCAAGAACATCGATCCGAAGCAACTGGAAGACGAGAACGTGGACCTGCGTGAATTCGCCGGCTGAACCGAACGACCCCGACTGTGGAGCAAGAGAATGAATGACCAAAGCCGCCCGAATTGCTCGCTCGCGGATAGAGAATGCGTACCGTGCCGGGGCGGCGTCCCGCCGCTCCAGGGCGACGAGCTGAGGAAGTACGAGTCGGAGTTGGACGCCGGCTGGGACGTGGTCGAAGGGCACCACCTCGAGAAGGCGTTCGAGTTTCCCGACTTCAAGAGCGCGCTCGGATGGACCAACAAGGTCGGCGCGCTGGCCGAGGATGTCGGCCATCATCCCGACATCCATCTC
>PWKM01000013.1 GCA_003559755.1 Planctomycetota bacterium | reverse complement strand
TCGCCACGCCGACCTTTCCCACCTCGATGCCCGCCGCCAGGTTCGCCAGCCGGGCCGCGTCGGGCAGGTCGTACCCCGAGGCGACGGCGGCGGTGACCATCGCCGCGACGATGTCGCCGGCGCCGGCCACGTCGAACACCTCGCGGGCATCGGCCGGGGCGATCACCGTCTGCTGTCCGTCCTCGACGACGGCGATCCCCTCGCGGTCCAGAGTAATCAACGCCGCCCGAAGCCGGAGCCGCTCGATCAGGTTTCGGCCCGCCTGCTCCGCGCCCGATTCGTCGCATATCGACACGCCCGTGCCCCGCTGGGCCTCGGCCCGGTTCGGGGTGAGCACGGTGGCACCCGCGTACTTCCCGTAATCGGCGTCGAGAGCGGGATCGACAACAAGGGCGATTCCCCGCTCGGCGCAGACTGCGGCGAGCCGGGCGATCAGGTCGGCCCGGACGGCCCCCTTGGCGTGGTCCTGGACGATGATCGCGTCGGCCTCGCTTCTCGCTCGCTCGATGCAGAACCGGGCGAGCCGGTCCTCGACCTCCGCGTCGATGGGCTCGCTGGACTCCTCGTCCACTCTCAGCATCTGCTGCGAGCGGGCGATCATCCGGGTCTTGACGGTCGTCGGCCGGGAGGGGTCGGCCAGGAGGCCGGCCGTGTCGGCCCCGAGCCCTTCGAGCAGTTCGGCCAGCGATTCGGCGCCGGTGTCCTCCCCGACGATGCCTGCGGGGATGGGCCGGGCGCCCAGTGCGGCCAGGCTGGCGCACACGCTGCCCGCCCCGCCGGGCCGCAGGTTCCGCCGGTCCACCCGGAGCACGGGGATGGGTGCTTCGGGCGAGATGCGGTCCACCGAGCCCCACAGGTATCGGTCGAGCATGTAATCGCCGACCACAAGGACGCGGGGTGCGGTCAGCCCTTCCACGAGCGGGATCAGGTCATCTGCCATCGGTCACCTCGTTGTCGCGGGGCGGTCTGTCGTCGAGCTTCCATCGGCGGTGCGTCCACAGCCACTGCTCGGGGTGGCGTCGGACGGCCGCTTCGAGCGCGTCGTTGAACCGCTGGGTATTGGCCAGCACGTCGGCCTCGGGGTCGCAGGTCCGCTCCAGTTTGATCGGCCCCTCGACGACCGCCCGGTGGCGGAACTGATGCCCACGCCGCAGCGAATAGACGGCGAAGACCGGGGTGTCCAGCCGGAGAGCGAGCGTGGCCACGACAGCGGTGGTCGCCGCCTTCCGGCCGAAGAAGGTCGCCGGGACGAACGCCCGGTTCACGTGCTGGTCGATGAGGACGGCCAGCGTCTCGCCCCGTTTGAGTGCCCGGAGCATCGGTCGTACCCCGTCGCGGGTGCTGATGACCTGGAGCCCCAGTTCCCGCCTCAGGCCGGTCGTGTAGGCGAGAACCTTCGGGTTGTTTACCGGGCGGGCGAGGGCGTTCACTGTCCCGATGCGGGTGGCCACGTAGGCACCGAGCAGTTCCCAGTTGCCCAGGTGACCGGTGAAGGTAATTGGGGGGGGGCCTTCGTCGAGGGTGGCCTGAAGGCGGTCGAGCCCTTCTTCCTCGTAATGCCGGTCGAAGACCTCTCGGTTCCCGTGCCGTCGCATCCATAGTGTTTCGACCGCTGTCAGCCCGATATTGATGAAGACCTCTTTGACAATCCTGCGGACCTCTGCATCGGTATGCTCGCCGGGCATTGCCCGCTCGATATTGCGGCGGGCGATCCGCCGCCGCCTGCGGCCGAACGCCCAGAACGTCCAGCCCAGCAGCACGCCGAGCTTGACCGCGACCGGTTCGGGCATCCGCCCGACGAGGCCGGCGAGCACTCGGACGAATGCGTATTCGACCTGGTATTGAACCCGCCGGATCAGGCCGGCTCTATCTCTTGCTTTCGGCATGTGCGGACGCCTCTTGCAGGAGTTTTCTCGGTCGATGACATTCCTGCAGCTTCGCCTCCGCCTCGTCGTCCCAGGAGTCGGCCAGCCGCTCCAGCCGCTCGGAGGATTTCCAACGTCGATCGTGCCAGTGCCACTGTTCCGGGTGTTCCCTGATCTTCTCCTCCAGCAGGTCGTTCAGGAGCTGGGTATTGGCGAGGATATCGGCCTCCTGGTCGTCCGTCCGGACCAGTTTGACGGGCCCCTCGATGCGTAAGCGATGCTGAAACTTCTGCCCGATGCGCGTGTCCCAGCCAATGAACACGGGGACATCGAGCCGGAGTGCCAGGGTCGGCACGACGGTGCTGGTATGTGCGGGATGCCCGAAGAACAGTGCGGGCGCCGCCGCCCGGCGAACGTGCTGGTCGATCAATAAGCCGATCCCTTCGCCGTTCTTGAGCGCCCGGACGATCGGCCTGGCCCCGTCCAGCGTGCTGAGCAGCTTGATGCCCATCTTCTCTCGGAGCTGGGTCACCCGCTTCTCCAGGTAGGGGTTCGTCGGCGGGCGAGCGAGGGCGGTGGCCTCGCCGAAATGGTGCGCACACCGCGCCCCGAACAACTCCCAGTTTCCCATGTGCGGGGTGACGACGAACAGGCCGCGTCTCTCTGCCAGGGCGTTCTCCGCCGGTTCCGTCTCTTCGAACGGGCATCGCTCGGCCAGTTCGTCCGGCGTGAGGTTGTGATGGGCCCACACCGTCTCGGTGACGGTCAGTCCGAACGACTGAAATGACTGCCGGGCGAGCCGCCGGACCTCGTCCCGGTTCAACTCGGAGCCGAGCGCCCGCTCGATGTTCCGGATCGCCCGCCGACGCCGCTGCCCGTTCAGATGATAGATCAGCCCCCCACAGAAGCGGCCGAGCCGGACCGCGGCGCCCTCGGGAAGAACACCGATCAGCCATGAGAACCCGCTGATGAAGACGTATTCGAGCAGATACCGGACCCGGTGTTTGGGGCCGCTTTTGCGCGGTTTTCTTTTTCGCCGTTTTCTATTCGTTTTCATCGTAAAGCGCCGCCCGGAGCGCCTCTCTCAGCAGTTGTACCACGGCCTCCTCTCCCGATGTCAGGCGCAGTTCGACCTGGAGCACCCACAGCTTCCTGTCACCGGGCCAGGAGACGTCGCCCGCGTCAAGCTGTTCCAGTTTAACCGCATCCTTCTCCGTTGTCACGTAGGCGTCCACCGCCTCGTTGTCGGCCCGACAGATGTCCGCCACGTCGTCCGTTGAGTACCAGTGGTGGTCAGGGTAATCGGCCGACCACGCCACCTCGCCGCCGAGGCCCTCGACCGTCCGCC
>PWKM01000048.1 GCA_003559755.1 Planctomycetota bacterium | reverse complement strand
TGGACCTGCGCGTTGCCGACATCCCCGGCAAGTGTCCTTGCATACCGCTGTCCTTGCGATATGATTACATTATATTTCAGCGTTTAGGGGAGCAACGCAAAGCGGAGAGGGGCGATGGGTAGATACCTTTGGCTCGCGGCCTTTTGCTGTGCAATTTTCCCGCCCGCCGGATATGGGGATATCCCCGCCGAATTTCAGGTGAAACGGGAACCGGTTTACGGTTTCGCCGGCGAGCCGAGGGTCGCGCGCGACGGCGATACCGTGACCATCACCTTCACCACCGAAGGGTACAGCGACGTGACGGTGGCGGTGGAGGACCGGGACGGCCGGATCGTGCGCCATCTGGCGTCCGGGGTTCTGGGCGAGAATGCGCCCGAACCCTTCCAGAGGAACACGAAGACGCAGAAGTTGGTCTGGGACGGCAAGGACGACCAGGGGCGTTATGTGGACGACGTGGATGACCTGACGGTCCGCGTTTCGCTCGGCCTGCGGGCGCGGCTGGAGCGGACGTTGTTCTGGAGTCCGCACAAGCGAGTCTCGGGGCATACTCCCCTGATTCAAGCGGCGGAGGACGGCGTTTACGTGTACGACGGGCGCGTGGTCGACAGCGTGCGGGTGTACGACCGCGAGGGCGATTATGTCCGCACCGCCTATCCCTTTCCCCGCGAGCATCTCGAGTCGTTCGATGATTTGCGCTGGCATGTCTTTCCGCAGGAGGGCAACAGGTTGCCGCGCAAGGAGGGGTTCCATCAGTCCACGCTGCTCACTTCGGGCAACAACGCGGGCTGGAGCGAGGAGCGGGGTTTCGGGGTGGACCAGCACAACAACCATCACGGCTGGGCGAGGGGCAATGCCGCCTCCACCATGGCGGTCCGCGACGGGATGGTCGCCCTGGCCAAGCTGCGGGTCAACCTGTTTCAGAACGATGGCTCGGCCCGTACAGGCCCGCTGGACGTCGGATCGGCAGCCCTGCAAACCGACCGCAGGATACGGACGTGGCCCCACACCGCTCGGTTCATCCCTTATAGCGCGGCCCTCAGCCCGGACGGGACATGGCTTTATCTCGCCGGCTACCGCCACCGCAGCCGTTTCTATTGGGACTGCCTGGACGTGGTGATGCGGGTGAACCTTGAGAAAGGCGGTGACCCGGAGCTCTTTCAGGGCGTCAAGAAACCGGGCGGCGGCGGTCAGGGTGAAGGCGAGTTCCGAGCGGCTACCTCTTTGGCCGTGGACGCCCAGGGCCGCGTCTATGTCGCCGATTTCACCAACGACCGCGTCCAGATTTTCGACGAGGAGGGGACTTTCCTGAAAGCGGTCGCCACGCCCAAGCCGGCGCTGGTGCGCGTCCATGAAAAAACGGGCGAGCTGTACGTGTTCTCGTGGCTGGTCCACAACCGGCATTACGCCCGCGAGCACTCGGCGATGACGGAGGCGCACCAGGAGCCGCCCGTGCATACCCCCGCACTGCGCATCTATGGGCCATTCGACGACCCCGAACTGCTGACCGAGGTCTCCCTGCCGCTGCCGGAATTCGACGGCCGATACCACGAGTGGACCAGTCTGATGTCCGGCCCGGTCTATTGGGCGGAGGTGGACTCCTGGTCGCAGCCCGTCCGTATCTGGCTGGGCAGGATGAACACGGGGCGCCTGGCCGTCTCGGGCGGCCGCACGGAACACTTGCAGGACGCGTTTATCGGTACTGCCAGCTTGTGGGACCAGCTCCAGATAAAATTGTACGAAATCCAGGACGGGGAGCTGGAACTGACGAGGGATTTCGGCGTGGACGCCAGGCGCAGTGTGCGGCGTACCGGGCCGGATCAGGGGTACCGCCAACGGCTCTACGTTAACCCGCACAACGGGCGGCTCTACCTGGGCGAGGGCAAATCATTCACCAGTTTCCTCGAAATCGACCCGGACAGCGGAAGGGTCATGGGCACCGTGGAATTGCCCTTCGACGCCGAGGACGCGGCCTTTGCCTGGAACGACACTCACATCTACCTCCGGACCGATCCGCTGATCGTCCGGTACGACTGGCGGACCTGGCGCGAGGTCCCCTGGGACTACGGCGAGGGGCGCGACAACGTGGGCTTCATCCGGGGCCGCGGCGGACGCAGGACAGATGTGATCTCGGGCCTGCCAACGACCCAGGAGCGGAACTGGCATCAGGGCGGATTGTGGGTGACTCCCGCCGGCCACGTCGTGGCGGCCGGTTACCTCTCCGGTGAGCGCTCGACGCGAACCGATGCAGAGACGGCTATGACGAGCGGCGAGGGATATTTCCCGCCGCTCTATCCGGGGCGACTTGCCGGCGGCAAGGACGCCGTCGTTCACGTCTGGGATCGGCACGGCCAGGCCGTGCACGAGGACGCCCTGCCCGGGCTGGGCAAGCTGCACGGCATCACGCTGGACCAGAACGGCGCGTTTTATGCCCTGGCCTCGGCCCCGCGCTTCATAGAGGGCGAACGCTACTTCAACCGGGCAACGGGTACGCTGATCAAAGGTGTGCCGGGCAAAACCAGAGTCATTTCTGCCGGTCGCGGCGCACCCGTTCGGCTGACAGAGGATCGAACGCCCGACCGGCCGCCCGACCTCCGGATGGGCGGGCCCGCATGGGTGGAGAACGCCGAATGGTTTTATGGCGGCGTGGGGTTCTCCGGCGATAACTCGCTCGGCTCCAGCGCGTGCTCCTGTTGGAACATGCGGTTCGGGTTCGACGGGTTCGCCCGGTCGTTCGCCCCGGAGACCGACCACTACAGCGTCGCCGTGCTCGACTCGGCCGGCAACCTGATCATGCGGATCGGCCGCTACGGCAACGTGGACGACGGTGTACCGCTGGAACGGAATGGCGGCCCCCCGAATCCGCGCCCCATGGGCGGCGACGAGGTGGGCCTGTTTCACGCTCAATACGTAGCGACGCATACAGACCGGCGGGTCTTCATCGCCGACGCCGGCAACGCCTGCATACGCAGCGTCAAACTGGACTATCACGTCGAGGTCCGAACGGAGCTCAAGTAATGTGTCGGATGCAACTTCATCTCAACGGACCGAACCGGATAGAATACACAGCTCTTGTCGGGGACATCGCCATGCAATCCGGCGATAGCCCGTCTCGAGGCCTGTCTGCGGACAGTGTATATACCAGGTGAGGCGACTGAGATCAAAGGAGAGCAGTTACATGAGAATGATTGCAGGTGTGGTCGGGGTGTGCGTACTATTTCTGACGGCG
>PWKM01000017.1 GCA_003559755.1 Planctomycetota bacterium | reverse complement strand
TGGCTGCTGTGGAAGAAGCCGGGGCGACCGATCATCGAGATTTCAAAATGGCAATGGCATCGAACCGGAAGGATGATCCAGGCCGACCTGTCAGAGGCGAACATCGACTATCAGGACGCGGCCGGGCGATACGCCGACTTCCACGCCCTACGGCACACCTACATCACCAATATCGGGCGGCTGCCCGTCTCCATGAAGACCCACCAGGAGCTCGCCCGCCACTCCGAGCCGGGGCTGACCATGCGCTATACTCATCCCGAACTCGAAGACAAAGTGCGGGCACTCGAGGCGCTCCCGTCAGCGAGCACCACCACCAATTCTGATTGTGCCACCCCGACTGATTCGGTAGCATAGATGCCCCCTTCGGCTGACCGCCCAGCCCGATTCCTGATCCACATTGCACGTCCATCCCTGGTCGTGGTTCAATGGGGGAGGGCGCGATAATCGGGCCACCACTCTCTCCCGTCTGCCATCCGGCCCAGGCAGGCCGGCGAGAGCACCCGCGCTCCCGTGCGCCCGTGCTCCCATGCGCCCGTGCGCCCATGCCCCCATGCCCCCCTCTGGTCCCGCCCGGCGCCTTTCGGCGCCGGACGGGGATGCGTGTGCTGTGTTACGACCGTTTACGCCGCTTCAGCCCGAGCAGGGCCAGTCCGAGCAGCGACAGCCCGGCCGGCTCGGGGATGGGGACGGGTGCGCCTTCCAGCACCGTCAGCATCCCTTCACCCATAAAGTAGTTGTCGAACATGAACTGTGCTCCGCTCGCGCTGGAGCCGTAGGTGCCCGGGTCTTGCCAGCCGCCCAGATCGGAGATCCAGAGCCGATGGGCCCAGGCGTTCATCTGCATGTCGAACATGCCGTCTTCGAGGTAGAAGTCGGTGCCCATCCAGTCGCCGGGCAGATAGTCGAGGTCCGTGACCTCGATCTCATTCCCGTTCTCCTCGACGGTACCGAAGGCGAGGATGCCGCCGTTCTGCACGACGACGTCGCCCTGGAACTGGCTGCCGTCGCCGGCAAGCATCATGCTGGTGCCGGACGGGACCGCCACTTCAAGAGGGGTAACATCACCCACCGGCTCTGCGGATACCGTCGGCGCCCAGGTGAGCGTCTGGCCGCCGAGGACCGGACCGGCCCAGGCGAAGTCCTGGTCGCCGCTGAACGTCAGCCCGTGGCTGGTCAGGTCGAGCGGGGCGGTGAAATGCTTGGGCCCGGTGTAGTTGACCGTGACCGTCCGGTCGCCGCCCGTGGGGACGACGGGGCCGTCGACGATATCGATGCCAGCGATACCCGTGCCGGCCAGAACGAGGTCGGCCTGGAGGTTAAGGCCACCCGCAAACGTCAGCTTCGGCTCACCATCTCTTATCGCGCTGTGTGCGTGGGTAACCGTCAGGTCATTCACGATCACCACTGGCCCCCCGTCAAAGGTCAATGGCCGCCAGTCGCGGCCTCGGGTGAACGTGAAATCGCCGTAAAACGTCGATTCGCCGTAGAACGTGGCCGTTCCGCCCACTCTGTTGTAACCGCCTCCGGTTGCAATGGTTCCAACGTCCTCGGGCACGGTCAGGCCGCCGAACGTGAAAGCTCCACGACCGTCGTTGTTGGAGCTCAGGTAAGTTCCCAAGTAAAGCGTGGGGTTGCCGTCGGCCATGATGACCTCGTTCGGAACCACATGTTCGGTAATTCCGCCAACGATATAGGAGCCATCTTCGACGGTGATCGGGCCGGTGCCGAAGACGTCGGTCGGTCGGCCAGCGCTCGGCAGGAAAAGCCGGGAGTTGGCAGCAACGATGGTGCCGCCGGTGTAATCGTTATCGGGGTTCGTCAACTGGATATAGCGTCCTGGCTCCGTCGCCAGGGTGAGCGGCCCGTCGCCCGAAATCTGGCCGCCGAACTGCCAGCAGTTCCGACCCGCGAACCTCTCGGTTTGCTGGGAAGACGACATGAGCGTCGCCGGGCCTAGCAGCACGATGTCGTTATGAATGCCCCAGTCTGCTCCGCTCGGGTGTCCGGATGCGCCCGGCCGTCCCTCGCGGTCCAGCCACAGGGTCGCGCCCTCTTCCAGGGTGACCGTGCCCGTGCCCAGCCCGTGGGCATCGCCATCAACGCGGGTGACGACATCGGTCCGTACGGTCGCCCCTGCTCCGATGACCGTGCCGCCGGAGTAGGTGTTGGCCTCGCGGAGAGCGAGTGTGCCGCCGCCCTCGACGGTGAGGACGTGGTCGCCGGAAACGGCGCCGGTGACCGTCACCACCCCGTCATCGACCCGCCAGGTCTGGTCCACGCCGAGTGCGACATTGGCGCTGATCGTGTTGTCGCCGGACACGTTCCGGACGCCGTACTCGCCGGTGACATCGGTCCCGGCCCCGAGTGTGAGGGTGTAGAGGGGGATTTGCCCGACCACGTCGCCGTTATCGAACACGTCCTCCATCTCGGTGCCCAGGTCCCAGCCGCCGTCTTCGAACCGGACTCCGGCAATCGAGCGGTTGCTCGAGAGCGTCGGCGTCTGGTTGGCAGGGCCGGTCGATTCGTCGAACAGGCCGACGTTGGTCGTCAGGTCGTCGGCGGGCGCGGCCGAGCCCTCCCAGTTCTCACCGACCTCGAAGTCGGTCGGGTCTGCGGTGTCTTCGCCCGTCCACAGGACGGTGTCCGCGACGGCAAACGCGCCGCCGAACACCATCAGAACGGTCAGTGCGAGGATGGTCATTCTCTTCAACATTTTGCTGCTCCTTTCAAACAAATCATACTTTGCCAAAACGATGCGTCGGTGCGTCTGCGTCGTTCGTTCGTATTCCCGTTCTCATCTCCTTTCCGCGCCCCGCGGGCGCTTGTCTCCGCTGGTCCGTTCAGACCTGCGAACGACAGGTGCGGCGGCCTCACTTCATTGGCGTCCTCCTTCTGAACAGGTGGCCTCGTTGCCCGTGCGTCCGAACGACAGCGTTCTTCATTGGCGTCCTCCTTGCAAGCAGTCCGCGTTTCCAATCCGACGGTCCACGACCGCTTCCTCTTGCTCCGTGGCACGGCCGGCCTGGCCGTGGAACACACGGGCTGGAAGCCCGTGCCACCACCGGTCCGCCCGCTCGACCCTCACCCGCCCGCTTCGCCGGTCGCTCGGCGGGCGACCTCTCCCTGCCAGGGAGAGGGGTCAGAAGCACCACGGCCCCGCGTTTTCAATCACGGGCAAGATGCCCGTGCCACCGGCCGTCCGGTACAGGCAGGCGGAGCACCCGCACAGTCGCCC
>PWKM01000168.1 GCA_003559755.1 Planctomycetota bacterium | reverse complement strand
GATGGTCCGGCCGAACGACTGGTGGAGCGGCTGGCACGGGCTGATGCCATCGCCCGGCTGCTGCGGAGGCAGGGTGTACGACCCGGACCGCCAGGTCGTCTGGTTCGGCCCATCGACCTCCGCCGGGCACGGGAGCGGAATCTACCCCGTGTCGTTCGGAACCTACCACCCGGCGACCGACCGGATTGAAGCCCATCGCAGCGAGGGCATCGGCCGAACCCGGCACCTGGTCTATGACCTGAACCGCCAATGGGTCGTCCCCATCGGCCCCACCCGCCACGGGATGCGAATCTTCGACACCGAGACCGCCCGCCCAGTCAATTTCGGCGATACCGGATGCCCGTACAACCGGAACGGCGACGGTTCGGTCGTCGGCCTGTACAACCCGCTGGACGGCCGATACTACATGACCGGCCGACATCGGGGCGAACCGTTCCGCACGCTCGTGTTCGACCACGAGGAGCGGCAATGGAACAAGCTCGACTGGGAGACCCCGCCGATGACGTCGGGGGCGGGCGGGTACGACGTGTTCAACAAGGTGCGGTTCCTCACCGGCCAGCTCCGGGGGGAGGAGACGACGTTCTGGGTTTTCGACTGCGAGAACCCGCAGTGGGTCCGGAAGGATGTCGAGACCCCCGACCGGCTGCACGCCCACACCAGCCGCAACTCCGATTTCGATCCGGAACACAACGTGCTCGTGGTGTTCGGCGGGTGGTCGTGGTCGATCCACGTCTTCCGCTACAAAGAGGTCCCCGCGGGAACGACGGCCGAGTATTGAGCCGGCGGACGGGGCCGGCGCGGCGTCACTCGGAGGTCCCGCTCCACCCGAACCGAGTCCGTTCGCTGATGCCCGGCTGATAGAGCCGCTCGCGTAGCTGCTGCGTCTGGAGCGTGTTCGCCAGGGTGGCGACCGATGACGCCTCGCCTGCGACGATGCGCGCGAAGCGCTCGTGTTCGGCCCGGACGCCGAGCAGAGCCGGATGGTCGTCGGGTTCCACCTCCAGGTCCTTATTCGTGATGTGTGCGGCCACCTCGCGGTCGTCGTGCAGCTCGGCATAGCCCGGACAGTCGATCATGTGCCGCATGGGGAACGCGACGAGCACGTTCCGGTCGATGGACCGCACGGTGTAGTGCTCCTGCCGCGAGCCGGTGTCGGGGGTGACGAGCACGCTCACCCGCGTCCCCCCGGTCGTCCAGCCGTCGATGAAGAAGTTGTTCACGGCTTCGACCGGTGCGACCTCGATGCGGGCCTCGGCGAGCGGCTCGCCGGCGAGGTAGAGGGCGGTGTCGATGCCGTGGACAGCGGTCCCCGAGAAGTCCTCCTCCCGCCGCCTGTACCGGACCATCTCGCACAGGACGAGGTGCGGCCGGACGCCCTCGAGCCACGCCTTCGCCTGCTGCACATAGGGCGCGTGACGCCGGTTGTAGGCGACGACGTGCGGCAGGTCGCCGACGACCTCGATCAGCCGGCGGTGCGTCTGTGTGTCCGGTGCGGGCGGCTTCTCGCAGAGGAACGGCAGACCGAGCTCGGCCATCGTGGCGATGAGTCCGGGCATGTCGTGCTGTCGGACGAGCAGCAGGACCCCGTCCGGCTCGGTCTTGCGGAGCATCTCGTCCGCGTCGGTGAACGCGGCGGCGTCGAGCCGGGCGGCATACGGTCGGGCCGCCTCGGGGTTCAGGTCGGCGACGCCGACATAGTCGGCCAGCCCCTCGGCCTGCACCCGCCGTGCGGCGGGCAAGTGCATCTCCGTCGACCAGCTTCCTGCTCCCACAACGGCCATTCTCGGCGTCATCGGTCGCCTCCCTGCTGCGGTTTGCGATTGCTCACATCGGGCGCCGGTCCGGTCGTCGGCCGGATCAGCCCTCCACGACCACGAACGATGCGGCGGCAACGGGGCTCTCCTGATAGCCGATCCGTATCGCTTTCGCCCGGACGGTCGTCTCGCCGACGGGCAGCCGGATCGGCCCGGTGTAAAGGGTCCACCGGGGCTCCCCGTTGCTCTCGAAGGCGTAGGCCATCGAGGCCCCCTGCGTGGCGGAATGGAGCTGCAGGAGGGCGGGGGCGGTGAACGGCCCGCCCGACGCGGCCTCGGTGCCCGGGGTGTCGGCGCATATCGGGATGAAGACGGGCGCGGCCGTCCGCGGCTGCCGGCCGTCGGGGTACCACCGCTGCACCATCTCGGATTCCGGCACCTCGCCCCAGTCTCCGACCTCGCGCCGCCAGGTGTCGAGCGCCCGCCGCAGCCGCTCCAGGTCGTCCTTGTGGGCGGGGTCGCCGGCCAGGTTGTTGATCTCGTGCGGGTCCGAGGCGGTGTCATACAGTTCTTCGACCGGGCGCGACCGCTGGAACATCAGGCGCTGGGGGCCGGTCAGTTCGTCGGCCAGGTGGAGCCGCCACATCTCCTGGAGGATCGGATGCCGGTTGCGGTAGGGAATCCAGAGCAGGTAGGGCAGGTCGGGCCGGTAGTTTCGGATGTACTTGAACCGCCTGTCGCGGACGGCCCGGACCATGTCGTAGGCGGTGTCGTGCCGGTCCCGCGTCGCGAACACGTAGTCCCGGGGCGGGCCGGCCTTCGGGCCGAAGAACGGGCGGCCCTGCATGTGGGCGGGGACCTCGATGCCGGCCAGGGCCAGGACCGTCGGCCCCAGGTCGATGGTGCTCACCAGGTCCTCGCTCACTGTGCCCGGATCGATCCGGCCGGGCCATCGCACGATCATCGGGACGTGGATGCCCGCGTCGTAGGGCCAGCGCTTCCCGCGGGGGAGCGGGCCGTGGTCGCTCCAGTGGAATACGACCGTGTTCTCGGCCAGCCCGTCCTCCTCGAGCTGCCCGAGTAGCTCGCCCAGCCGCCGGTCGTTGTGCTCGATGTTGGTGTACATCCGGGCCATCGCCCGGCGGACCTTCGGGGTGTCCGGGAAGTAGGGCGGGAGTTCGATGTCGGCGGGGTCGAACGTGATGTCCTCGCCTTCCGCCGGCCACATCCCGCTCTCGTGGGTGCGGCCCAGGTTGAACACCGCGAAGAAGGGCTGGTCCTGCTCCGGGCGGTTCCGCCAGTGAGCTTGGTCGCCCAGGTCGTCCCACACGGTGAACGGCGGGGCGAACTGATAGTCGGTCTTCGCGTTGTTCGTGCAGTAATAGCCGGCCGCCCGCATGTACTCGGGGAAGCATTTGACGTAGTGGGGGACGACCGCCGAGTACGGCGTGGGCAGGTCGGGGGTTGCCGGGTCGGTGTGGGTGGTCCGCATGTGGTGCGTGCCGATCGCGGTGGGGTACATCCCGGTGATGACCGCCGATCGGGCGGGCGCACACACGCCCGCCGTCGAGAACGCGTTCGGCCACCGACCGCCCTCGCCGGCCAGCCGGTCCAGGTTGGGCGTTCGGGCCACCGAGTCGCCGTAGCAGCCGTAAAGCGGATTCGTGTCCTCGAACGAGACCCAGAGGACGTTGGGGCGGGCGGGTTCTGGCATCGGGTTGCGGCCTTTCCTGCAATGGGCGCCCGCGGTCCGTTCAGCGATGGGCCGCCCGGGGCCCGGTTTCTACAGCTCGTGTTTGACCACTTTTCCGGAGGGTGTTCGGGGCAGGGAGTCGCGGAATACGACGATCTGGGGGACGGCGTAGCCGGCGAGCTTGTCGTTGCAGAACCGCTTGACATCGAGTTCGGTCAGGGCGGCGTCCGGCTCGGTGACGATCACCGCCTTGACCAGCTCGCCCATCGCCTCCCGGATGCCGGTGGCGGGCGCCCCGACCACCGCCACGTCGGCGACCTCGGGCATCTGCCGGATGATCCGCTCGACTTCGCCGGCATAGACGTTCTCGCCGCCGACGATAATCAGGTCCTTCTCGCGGCCTTTCAGATAGACGTATCCCTCCTCGTCAACGGTCGCCAGGTCGCCGGTGTGGAACCATTCGCCGGTGGTCGACTCGTCCATCAGGCCCGGCCGGTTCCAGTAGTCCCGGACCACGTTCGACTTGTGGAAGCACAGTTCGCCGACCTCGCCGGGCCGCACGTCGGCGCCGTCCTCGTCGAGAATCCGCTGGCGGATTCCGGGGAGCGGCCTGCCCACCGAGTCCGGCCGGTTGTCCGCCTCGGCGTCGGGCAGGACGTGGGTCATCGCGATCGTCTCGGTCAGCCCGAAGAAGTTGTGGAGCTTGACCCCGGGGAACGCATCTCGCAGCTTGCGGATCGTCCCGGCCGGCATCGGCGCCCCGGCGTATGCCAGCAGCCGCAAGCTGCCCAGGTCGTACTCGCCCAGGTCGGGCCGCGAGGCGAGGAAGTGGAACATCGTCGGCACGCTGAACAGGGTGGTGCAGCGGTGCCGCTCGATGAGGTCGAGGATGTCGTTGAGATCGGGCGCGGGCGCGATGACCAGGCAACTGCCCAGCCAGGCCGAGGCGGGCAGCATCGTGTACAGCGCCGTGCAGTGGAACATCGGGGCGACGAGCAGGTGGGCGTCGTCGCCGCTCAGGCCGTGCCCCCGGCGGGCGACCGCGATGTTGAACAGCAGGTCGCCGTGGGTGACGACCGCCCCCTTCGGCCGGCCGGTGGTGCCGGAGGTGTGCATGATCAGGGCGAGGTCGTCCGGGCCGAGGCCCTCCGCCGGCTCGGCGGCGCCCTCGTGCTCGACCAGTTCGGCGAACGGGATGACGCCCTCGGCGGCGATGTCCACCCCCACCGTCGGGGCGGGCCGGTCCAGCCCCTCGAGCGACGGCCACAGTTCGTCGTGGGTGAGCAGGAGTTTCGCATCGACGTCCTCGGCCACGGCCATCATGTCCCGCCCGAGCAGGCGGGTGTTGACGGGCACGACGACGACGCCCATCCGGACCGCCGCCCAGTAGGCGAGGTAGAACTCGATGCAGTTGGGCATCGCGATGGCGATGAACTGGCCGGGCCGCAGCCCGAACCGGTCGGTGAACGCGGCCGAGATGCGTTCGGTCATCGCGTGGAGTTCGGGGTAGGTGTACGTCCGGCCGTTGTAGGCGGCGCCGACCCAGTCGCCGTGCCGTTCCGGGGCGGTCTCCCAAAGCTCGGCGATGTTGTGAAACGGCGGGGATTCTATTTCGGTCATCTCGTTGGCCGGTGCTTCGGCGCGGTCCGATCTATCCGGATTGTTGCGATCACGATGGCGCCCGGGCGGTTTACGGGCCCATTGGCATTGGCGGCATCGGCTGCTGCTCGAACTGCTGCATCATCATCGCCTGCATCTTCTCCTGCATCACCTTGAGGAGTGCGGCGACGGGCTGGACGGGGATGTGGTTCGTGGCGACGATCCGGTTGCCCTCGATCCGGGCCGATCCGGTGATCAGCTCTTCCTCGTCGGGCAGCTCGTCGCGGGCGGGCAGCAAGGCCCCCGGCCCCATCATCATTTCGTCTTCATCGTCGTCCATCATCTCGTTTATCGTCCGCGAAACCCCGCCGATGACCCCGTAGAGCGAGACGTGCCAGAGCGCGACGGACTCCGCCGGGTGCTTGTCGAGGGCCGCCTGGTAGTCGGCGTTCCGGCCGATGCCCCGGGATGTCCGAACCAGATCAATCATCTTGTTCATCGGTTCCGGCCCTTCCGAGACGTCCACGGTGACCATCACGCTGGTCGCATACACGATCTCGGTGACGGTCCCGTCCCGGCCTTGCAGCCCCTTCTTGACCGCTTCTGTGAACTCGGCCAGTTCCTCTTCGTCCATCTCCTCGAACGGGAGCGCCCGGGCCATTTTCTCGGCGTCGATATTGAGTTCCATCTTGTCGATGGGGATGCCCTCATGGGTGCGGTGCGCCTCCGTCCACTCGATATTGACCCCGTACTTGTCGAGCACCTCGGCCAGCGTGCCCTGTTTGGCCAGTGCAACGAACTGCCGCGTCGCGGCGCGAGCACCGCCCGCATCCCGGGTCCCGATCATGCTGATAGAGGCGAGCCCCTTTTCTGTCGGCACCTGTGCCTGGGCCTGCCGCCCGGTCATCTGGCCGTACATGTTGCTCAGGGCCACCTGTATCTGGTCTCTCTCCGCCTCGGGGAGGCCGGCGATCTCTCCCAGACCGGCGACCAGCCCCTGATACAGAGCGGACATGCTCTGCGGGTCGAACGAGTGGATGAACGTATAGACCGACTCTTCGGGCAGCCAGCGGGTCAGCTCCTTGTTCGCGGGGATGTTGTTCTTGCCGAGGAACTCGGCGAACTCGCTGTCCGGCATCGCTTCCATCGACAGGTTCGACGTGATCAGGTCCTCCGAAAACGAGACCCCGAGGTCGGCGAGGCCCGCCTGGGCCCCGACCTGCTCGATGAGCCGGCCCACGTGTTCGAGCGCCCGGAGCCCGATCTGCTTCAACTCGTCGGGCACCTCGTCCGGGTCCGCTTCCTCGAGCTCCTCCCGGCCCTCCTTGAGCCCCGACTCGATGTCTTCCTTGTATCGCTGGAGCAGCCAGCCGATGTCGCCCTGTACGACGATCTGGTCGGTCATGTCCCGGGTGGGGATGACCTCGATCTCCTTGTCCGCGAGCATCCGGGCCATCGTGTCGAGGATTGCATCGGTGTCGGCGACCAGGCCCAGTGTGCCGACGGCCCGGCTCTCCGCGTCGGGCGGCCCCTGGAACTGGCCGGCCTGGGCGAGCGTGAACACGCCGACCACCGCCTCGTCCTCGTGCTCTTTGGGGTCGAGGATGAGCAGCGCGGCGGGGCCGTTCAGGTCCACCCCCTGGAACTGGCCGAATATCATCTGGGGGGCACCCGCCATCATCGCGCCCGCCTGGGGCTCGACCTTGGTCACCATCTCCGTCAGCTTCTGGAGCGTGTCGTTGATGCTCCGGGTCCGGATAGAGACGATGGTGTCCTCGGTCCCGAACGCCAGGCGGTTTTCACGCACTTCGCCA
Source organism: Planctomycetota bacterium (assembly GCA_003559755.1). Taxonomy (GTDB): domain Bacteria; phylum Planctomycetota; class PUPC01; order PUPC01; family PUPC01; genus PUPC01. The sequence goes on along the minus strand of PWKM01000168.1, from coordinate 5,788 downwards.
GCCGTCGAGACGGCAAAGACGGCGACCAGACAGAAAACGCTCGCGACACCAACGACTTTCCTCAACGCGCCCATGTCCCACTCCTTTATTCTGCCCGGTCGCTCGGCCGGGCGGGAAGAAATGCCACTACCAATATCCATCGTGATTGTACGCCCGCAGCGAACGGCGGTCAAGTGAAAACATTGCGATATTCTGGCCGGCCTCGCGGGCGGATGTCAGCCGATTTCCAGCATCCGGTCGATCGCCCGTCGGGCGTCGGCGGCCACCGCGGGCGGGACCTCCACCCGGTGTTCCATGTCCTCGAGTGCCCAGACCATTTTCTGGACGGTGGTCAGCTTCATGTTGGGGCAGTCGGCCAGCTCGGTCACCGGGTAGAAGGCCTTGTCGGGGTTCTGTTTCCGGAGCGGATACAGCATCCCGGTCTCGGTGCCGATGACGAACTCGGCGGCCGATGATTCCGAGCAGTAGCGCAGCATCCCCGACGTGCTCGCCACGTGGTCGGCCATCGCGACGACGTCGGCCAGGCATTCCGGGTGGACGACGACCTCGGCGTCGGGGTGCGCTTTGCGAGCCGCCTCGACGTGCTCGGGCAGCATCCGGTGATGCGTCGGGCAGTAGCCGGGCCACAGGATGATGTCCCGGCCGAGCTGCTTCGCCGCCCACGCGCCGAGCGACTGGTCGGGCACGAACAGCACGGGCCGGTCGGCGGGGATGGTCCCGATGACCTCGACGGCGTTCGCCGAGGTGCAGCACAGGTCGCTGAGGGCCTTGATCTCGGCGGTGCTGTTCACGTAACAGACGACTGCGGCGTCGGGGTGTTCCGCCTTCTTCGCCTTCAGCTCGCGGGCGGTGACCATGTTCGCCATCGGGCAGCCGGCGTGCGGGTCGGGGATGAGCACGGTCTTCTCCGGGCAGATGATGGCCGCGGTCTCGGCCATAAAATGGACGCCGCAGAAGAGGATGACGTCGGCGTCGGTGTTCGCCGCCTGCCGCGACAGGCCGAGCGAGTCGCCGGTGAAGTCGGCCGCGTCCTGCACCTCCGGCTGCTGGTAGTTATGGGCCAGGATCACGGCGTTGCGGTCGTGTTTCAGTTCGGCCAGCCGGTCGAGAAGGGTGTCGCTCATTGCTGTGTTCTCGGTCTCTGAAGGATGTCGTGTCGCGGGGCCGGACATCCGGCCGCCGGTCCGTCGATCTTGCCTCTTCGGCTCTTCCCTTGTTGTAGCATGTCGCCGCGCAGATGTCCAGCCGCTCGGCTCACCCCAGTTTCCGCACGTACCGTTCCTCGATTTTGGCCAGTTCGGATCGGACGTCGTCGTCGAGCAGGGGCGGGCGCTCGGCGGCGAGGCGGTTGCGGGCCGTTTCGGCCGCCACGTCGGACAGCCGCTTCGCTCCGTCCGCCTCCCAGGTCTCGCGGTTCCGGCGAAGCAGGAGAGCGGGTTCGTAGAACTCGCCCCGGAAGTGCTCGAACGTGTGCATGCTATCGAGGAAGCTGCCGGCGATGCCGACCTCCCGGACAGCGTCGAGGGCCAGTGTCTCGTCGTTGACCTCGATGCCCCGCTGGAAGCGGCGGACCATGCCGATCATCTCGTTGTCGAGCACGGCCTTGGCGGGCGAGATCGTCTTCTCCGACTCGAGCTGGCCCACCCCCCAGACCACGTTGACCCCGGCCCGGGCGTGAGTCAGCGCTCCTAAGAGGGTCTCGAGCGTCGCCTGCTCGTCGGGGATCATCGCCTCGGTGCACGCCCAGGAGCAGGAGGGCAGGTTGTAGAACCGGGCCAGCTCGGCCCCGGCCGTCGCCAGCAGGCAGACCTCCGGCCCACCGGTCACCGCGATGGTCGTCTTCATGTCCATGATATGCGAGAAGCCGAGGTTGTGGATGCACGGCCGGCCGGGCTCGATGACCTGGTTCACCACGATCCCGGCCAGCACCTCGGCGTTGCCGACCGCCAGGGCGCCGGCGAGGGTGACCGGCCCGGATACGCCGGCGGCCGGCTCTCCGTTCACGGTGACGGGAATCTTGTCGCCGGCGCTGTGGAGATAGATATCGAGCGCGAGGTTCGTCCATCGCAGCGGGCCGTGTGCGGTAAAGCCCATGCTGAGCACCGGGGTCTCGGCGAGGTCGCCCGGGGCGAGCACCCGGGCCATCTCTCGCATCGCCTCGCTGCCGGTCGGGGTGAACGAGAGGGCGCGGATGTGCTTCCGGGTGTTCTCGGCCATGAGGCGGAGCCCGACGAAATCGCGGTGCGGGGGCGGGATGTCAGCCATCGCCGTGCCCACGATGGCGTCCACCTGGTCGAGCCCGTCGATGAGGCGGGCCCAGTCGGCGAGGTCGCCGGAGGTGATCTCGCGGTGCTCGCCCTCCAGATCGACGATGTTCAGGGCGGCCCCGGTCCAGAACCGGCTGGCGCCGCCCGGCCTCAGCTCGACCGTGTTGCCCGCGAGGTCGGCGAGCCGGACCGTGCCCGGCGCCATGCCGAGGTGCTCCTCCACCATCTCCCGGGGCAGCCGGACGACCTGTGCGTCGTTACCCGGTCGTGCCCCGGCATCGAGCACCCGCCGACAAATCTCGTCGTGCTCGAGCTTGATGCCCGGGTCGTCGAGCAGGTCCAGGGAGGCATTGTGAATGCGGAGGGCATCATCGGCGGAGATCATCGGGGTATCCTCGTTTGTGACTTCGCATCGAGTTCAGGGATCACTGCGGGCGTCTGGAAAAAAACGAAAACCCGCTCGAGTCATCCAAGCGTGATGATAGAAAAAGCGATGATCCCGGTCAACCGGCGGGACCGCGGTCCCGGGGCTTTCCGGCTTGAGTTCGGGCGTGGTGCGGGTATAATCCAATAAGATGTGGGTCATTGCGTCGGGGCGGGCCGTCCGGCCTCTGTTCGCTCCGGTATAACCTGAACTTTGCCCTGACGTCAGCTTGCCGCGTACGCCCTGTACCTTTGAGGAACTGATACATGCGATGTCGTGCGATAACTTCGGCGTTTCGTCTCTCATTGTTATTGTCTCTCGGCCTGATGGTGGGTCCGGTGGCCGCGACCGCCGGCGAGGCGCCGGCCGCGCCCGCCGACCCGTACGAGGGGATTTACGACGGGTACCGCCCCGACTTCCTCGAACAGATCCGGGAGGGTGATCGCTGGGCCGGCCAGTTCCGGGGATGGATTCAGCCGGACGAACGGATGAAGCTCTCGACCGAGAGGAGCTTCTTTACGCTGAACCAGATTCGGGAGGACTCGCGGGCGAACGCGCTCATCCGGGCGGGGGTCGAACGGGAAGAGGCCGACCTCTACCGCGAGGCGATCCAGGTCTATCACCAGCTTCTCACCCAGTACCCCGACCAACTGTACCGCATCTCGGACTACGGGATTTTCGTGCCGGTCGCCCAATACACCCAACGCCGGCTGCTCAGTTTCCCGTCACAGCATCTCGACCACTACCGCACGCTGCACGACGCCCCGGCCCGCGAAGCGTTCCACTCGGCCCGGCGCGACCACTCGCTCATCGGGCTGTCGGAAGTCGTCGACACGATGATGGCCACCTCGTACGGCGGACGGGCTCTCTTCGAGCTGGGCAACGCGGCCCTGGACAGCGGCCACTTTCTCGCCGCCCTGGAACGATACGAGGCGATCGTGGACTTCTTCCCCGACCCCGGCCTGCGAACGCCCGAGCTGAACCTGAAAATGGCGTTCTGCCGCAAGATGCTCGACCGGGAAACCAGCAACCCTGCCCCCCTCGACGCCCAGGGCCAATCGCGGCTGACCGAGGGGCAGCTCGAGCAGTTGAAGACGGTGGTCGAGAGGGCGACGCCGAAGGAATCGCCGTTCCACTCGCAGATGGCGAGCGCACCGCACCGATCGGCCGACGACTATACGATGTTCCCCCCGTCGCTCGACCCGATGGCCATCCAGCCGCCGGTGTGGGAGCGGAACTTGTCCGGCTCGCGGGGCGACTACCACGTCTATACCCAGCCGGTGGTCACCGAGCACAGCGTGATCTACCGCCACAAGAACATCGTCTATGCCAAATCGATCCTCACCGGCGACCTGCGTTGGACATACGACGCCGGCGGCCGGGCGACCTGGCAGAGCCGGCCGGCCCGCCAGTACCCCCAGGAAGACCTGCTGGTCCAGGACGGCCTGGTCTTCACCGTGGTATCGGACGGCGGGCCGTCGATCGTGGCCCTGGACGAAGTGACGGGCGAGCTGCGCTGGGCATACGGCCCGATGGTGGCCGCCACCCGCGATGAGGCACGGATGCGGTTCGAGGCGGGACCGGCCGGCGGGCCGATGACCGTCTATGTGGGATATATTCTCGACAACATCGAGGGCGACGCACACACCGACACCTCGTACGGCGTGATCGCCTTCGAGAGCACCACCGGCCGCGTCCGCTGGCAGAGAGAACTGTCGCGACTGTCCCCCGGCCAGTTCGAGGCGGGCTTCGCCACCCGGCGGCGGAACCGCATCCGCAGCTTCCCATCGCCGCCCCTGTATCACCAGGGGACGGTCTATTACTGCACCGACGCCGGAGCGGTCGCGGCGCTCGACGGGCTGTCGGGCCAGGTCAAATGGCTGATGCGATATCCGTATTACGCCCATACAGAACACAGCTCGAGCGTGCATGACGCCACCCGCCAGTTCGGTAGCGGCGACAGAGGCGGCAGTGGCGTGCGCCGTTCATACAACTACTTCCAGCGCCACCTGCCCATGTTCTGGCACGCCCAACGGCCGCTCGTCGTGGGCGAACACCTGTACGTCACGCCGGTCAACTCGCCGTTCCTGCTGTGTATCGACCGCAGCACGGGCATGGTCAACTGGAGCAAACCCAAAGGAGCCACCGCCACCGCCTGGTTCCTCGGGCCGATCGATACCGGCGAACTGGTCATGGTCTACTCCGGCCGGGCCGGGGGCGGGCGCGACAACCCGAGCCCCGTCCAACTGCTCAACCCGGAGACCGGCGAGGTGGTATGGGGGGCGGACGATCTGGTCAAGCATGACGATCAACCGGTGATGCGGCATAACCGGCGGATCAGCCGGCACCACGTCATCGGGATGGGCGCGAACGGATGGTGGTACGAGGTGGGGGCGAGGCCGTTCCTCACCTCCGACGGCAAAGTCTATGTCACCTCGTTTACCTACTACGCCTATCCGGTCTGGGAATGGGGGGCGAACATGGGGATCGTGTCGCTGCACGACCGCGAGATTCTCGACAAGCGCCGCTACTACAACGACAAGCTGATCGGCCGGGCCAACTGGCAGATACAGACCCACTGCCCCGACATCATCGAGATGCTCGAAGACCTGCCCCACAAGAGCGACGAGGTCAGGGACCAGATACGGATGGCCCGCGAGGTCGCAGAAGACTCCGTGCCGGAGAACAAGTACGGACGGTTCCTCCCCTTCTCCAGGGTCACGTTCGACCGCTACGGCGAGCGGTTCGAGCTGCGGTTCGGAGCCCGATCGGTGTCAATGCTCTTCGACCGCGAAGCCGTGCGACGCGAGGTGGCCGGCCGGGACGACCCGGACAGCCGGTTCGCACTCGCCGAACTTCTGCTGGCCGACGCCCAACTCGACGAGGCCGCCTCCCTGCTCCAGACGGGGCTCGAACAGGCCGCGCCCGAGGACCTCGACTTCCGGGCCCTCATCAAGCAGCAGCTCTTCCGCGCCAACCGACGGCTCGCCCGCAGCGCCATCCGGGCGTCCCGGCCCGACAGCGAGCTCGAGAGCGCCCTCGGGATGAGCCGCACCGCGAGCACCCTGTCGGAAGAGATCGAGACCCTGCTCGCCCT
>PWKM01000341.1 GCA_003559755.1 Planctomycetota bacterium | reverse complement strand
CGGTTTGGGCTCGTCCCCGTTCGCTCGCCGCTACTAGGGGATTCGATTTTTCTTTCCGTTCCTGCGGGTACTTAGATGTTTCAATTCTCCGCGTTTCCTTCCCGCGCGGTTAGGCGCGAGATGCCGGGCGTCTTAATTCCCGGCGGGTTGCCCCATTCGGACATCCCCGGATCATCGCCTGCTTAGCGGCTTCCCGGGGCTTATCGCAACTTGCTACGTCCTTCGTCGGCTCCTGGCACCTAGGCATCCACCGTGTACCTTGAGTAGCTTGACCACAACAATTCCTCGGCTCGCTGACAGAACCGGAATCTCCCGGCCCTGCTACGAGCGCAGCGAATTGCCACTTTCCACTATTCTGCTGTCAAAGAACAGTTCGGACGACCGCCCGCGAGGGCGCTCGCCCCTTGACCAGAGTTATTTATAGCACAAACCAGAACGCGATGCAAGTAAAAAAGCAAACTTTTTCCCATATTTCTCAAACTTGTCCCGAACCGACCGGATTAACACCGCCCGGCCCCCCGTCAGACCGGCTCGCCCCGGCTGCCCATATGCCGGCGCCGCACCGCGGCAAAAAACTCGATGTACTCGGCGGTCCGATAATCGGGATAGGTGGTCTCGACCGGCCGGAACCGCCCGCCGTGGAACCGCAGCGTGATCTCGGCATAGACGCCCAGGCCCAGGTAGATGCGGTGGGCACGGTCCTTGCAGCTCGCCAACACCAGCTTGGCCGGCGACAGGTAGCCGGGGGCCAGGTTGACCGGGCGGGCGGCGAACGCGTGGGCCCGGGCCGCCTCCGCCTCGAGCCCGTTGGTCGCCCGCTTGATCTCGGCCAGGCGGCCGGGGTCGATCTTCCGGGCGAAGCTGACGAACCGGCGGGTCAGCCCCCGGCCCATCTGCGGCTCGTAGTACGACGTGAAATCGAAGCCGATGTCCGGCGACCGCACGTCCACCGGGCCGTACCGGTCGGCGAGCCGGGCCTCGGCCACGTCGAGAACCTCGGGCCGGGCCGAGAGCAGGCCGCAGAACAGGGTGACCGGCTCTGGGTCCGTGGGCTGCATCGCTTCCTCGATTCCGCAGAAGAAAACCGGGGCGGTGTTCAGACGCATCCGGGCCCGCGACACGCCTTGACGCAGATGCCGCACAACGCGGCGGTCGCTGAGGGACGCTTCCCGAACTCGACCAGCTTTTCCCGGCACACCTCGATGTCGAACTCGCGCGACGACTCCTTCACCGCGTCGGCCGGACACAGCTCGATGCACCGGCGGCAATCGCCGCAGCCGTCCTCGACCGGCTCGCCGGGCGGGTACGGCGCGTCGGTCAACACCGATGCGTACCGCATCCGCGCCCCGAAATCGGGGCTCACCAGCAGGCGCGACCGGCCGATCCAGCCCAGGCCCGCCGCCTGGCCCAGCAGCCGGTGCGAGACCAGCCCCCGGGGGCCGCTCTCATCGACGATCTGCGACGCGGGGACCGGGAGCGCCCGCCAGCCCGCCGCCTGAAGGGCCAGGGCGAGATCGAACGCCGCCCGGTCCAACAGATAGTTCGCGTGCCGGTACACATGAACATAAAGGGGAGTCGGCCCGTCCTCGACGCCGTCCACCACCGCGTCGGGCAGCCGCACGCCGAGCACGACACCCCGCGTGAACTCTGCAGGGGCCGAACGCATCGCGTCGGGGAACCGATCACGAAGCGAGCCCAGGTCGGCCACACCACTGGTAGTGACGTTGTGCTCCGCGGCGAACCGGCCCAGGTCCGGCAACGCCGCGCGACCGCGATTCACTTCGTTCATAAGAATCCCCCTCCGAGAAAGAACTCTGCCGGCCCGACACAGGCCGAGCACACCCCGGCCGCCGGGCCGACCGCCATCAGATTACCCCATCTGTTCCCGGCTGTCAACACAAAACGCCGAGAACCCCAGGGAGAGGCCACACGCATGTGTGGCCTCTCAAATGCTGGGTTCGCCATCGAGCCCCCTGTTTTTTGCCCCGTGTTCGGCCAAAAAAGCCCGGCTATTGAGGGCAAATCGGGGCATCGGAGCGGTTCTGGGGCGGGCCCGCCCATCGACGGACCTCTGCCCGCCGTTGGGCCACAGCCGAGAACAGCCATAACCGACTATATTCCAGTTGGTTACGCCGAACTTGTCGCCGGGCCGGACTGAGCAGCCCGCTCCCGGCACACCACCAGGTCCGCCCACCAGCCCGGGGACGCCGGTTTCTCTCGGAAGTCGGCGGTGGATGCCGCTGCGTCAGCCGGCCCCGCCGCAGGCCCCATGTCTGGACCGAGGCCAGGGGGCGGAACAGGCCCTGTCGCGCCCGATGCAATCGCGGCGCGGAATGGGCTTGCAACGGCGATTGTTTTCGCTTTCGCGCGCATGCGCGCGCACGCACGCGAGCGCAAAACAATAGTTTTTTGTGGATTGGGGTTACAGGCCGCTCGGGCTTCGTCTCTCGAGCACGCTTTCGATGATCCGGTCGAAATCGTCGAGCGAGTAGTACTCGATGACGACTTTTCCGGCGTTCTCCTTCGACGGCTGGATGCTCACCTTGGTCCCGAGAGCCCCGCGAAGCTGTTCTTCGAGGTCGCGGATATGCGGTTCCTTCCGCTCTGCGTCCGGTTTCGGCGTTCTCGCCCGCCCGCCGACCCCGCCTTTTGCCACCATTCTTTCGACCTGTCGCACCGACAGGCCGCTTTTTTCCGCCTTCCGCCACATGGCGAGCCGTTCCTGGGCGGTGGGCAGGGAAAGGATGGCCCGGGCGTGGCCCATGGTGATTGTTCCACGTGAAACAGCGTCCTGGATCTCGCCGGGCAGTTCGAGCAGGCGGATGACGTTCGCCATCGCGCTCCGGCTGATGCCCAGCCGCTGGGCGGCCGACTCCTGGGTCAGCTCGAACGTCTCGATGAGCCGTTTGTACGCCTTCGCCTTCTCGATGGGGCTGAGGTCCTTCCGTTGAATGTTCTCGATGATCGACAGTTCGAACGCGGCGGCGGAATCGACATCCCGCACCATGGCCGGCACAGTGGGCAGGGCCGCCGCCTTGGCGGCCCGCCAGCGCCGCTCGCCCGCGATCAGCTCGAACCCGTCGCCCACGCGTCGGACGATGACCGGCTGGATGATCCCGTTCCGGCGGACCGACTGGGCCAGCTCCTGGAACTCGCTCTCGCCGAACTCGGTCCGCGGCTGGGACGGGTTCGGGGTGATGTCGTCGACGGGGATGTTGAGGGTGTCCTCGGGCGCCCCCCGCGGTTCGTCGTTCTGAGGTCGGCTGTGCTGATGCCGTGCCAGCAGGTTCTCCAGCGATGTGCCAAGTCTATTCGATGCCATGGATGATCTCCCTTGTCAGTTGGACGTAGGCGTTCGTGCCTCGCGATCTCGGGGCGTACTCGATCACCGGCTGCCCGTGGCTGGGGGCCTCGCCCAGCACCGGGTCCCGGGGGATGCGTGTGTCGTATGTCTTGCTCTCAAAGTGGCTTAGGACCTCCCCGACGATCTCGTCCGAGAGCGGGACGCGGGGGTCGTACATGGTGAACAGGAACCCGCCGACCTCGACGTCGGCCCGATGCTCGCTCTGGGCACGCCCCAGCGTCTCGAGCATCTGGGCCAGCCCCTCCATCGCATAATACTCGCACTGGACCGGGATAATCACCTTGTCGGCGGCGACCAGCGCGTTCAGGGGCAGCAGGCCAGAGGAGGGCGGGCAGTCGATGAGCACCAGGTCGAACCGCTCGTCGAGCCGGTCCCGCGCCTGGCGAAGCTGCCGGGCGGGATCGACCGCGTGGCGGAGCAGGCGGTCGGCCGACCGCAGTCGGTCGGTGGCGGGGACCAGGGCGAGGTTATCGACGGGGCTCTTCTCGATCCAGCCGTCCGGCTTATCCGGCTCGGTGAGGGCGAGGTCGGCCCCGCCGCCGGCCCGCTCGGCCAGCCCCAGCCCCGAGGTCGCGTTCGCCTGGGGGTCGAGGTCGATCAGCAGGCATCGGCGCCCGGCGATGGCCAGGCACGCGGCCAGGTTCACCGCCGTGGTCGTCTTGCCCACCCCGCCCTTCTGGTTCGCGATCGCAAATACCGTCGCCACTCTATATGTCTCTCGATCCGGACATCGTGTTCCACGTGGAACACCATTGTACCCGCGCGACCGCCCGGAATCGACTTTTATTTGCGGGATTTTCGCCCGCCCGCATCAACTCGCCCGGTTTGCACTTGCCCTGCGGTCGCCCGATTGCGTATAATCAAGGGAGCGCTGGAGCTTATCCAACCCAGAAACGGAGGGACGATGCGACTTTTTACTGTAGCCGGGGCGACGTTTCGCGAGGCCGTCCGCCAGCCGGTCGCCCTGCTCATCCTGTGTATCGCCGCCGCCGTGACCTTCCTCGCCCAGTTCCTCAACATCTTCCATTTCAGCGAGGAGAGCGCCTACAACGCCATCCGGCAGATGTCGGTCGCATCGACCCTGATGGCCGGGGTGCTCATCGCGATCTTCAGCGCGTCGGCGGTCCTGGCCGACGAGATCGAGAACCGCACGGTGCTCACCCTGCTGGCCAAGCCGGTCCGCCGCAGCGAGGTCATCATCGGCAAGTTCCTCGGCCTGCTGCTCGCCATCTCGCTCGCATTCGCCGTGATGATGACCATCTCGCTGATCACGAGCTGGTGGGTGGAGACCGACGTGTTCTATAAGCAGCGGGCGAACCCGGCCCGGGTCGCCGGGAACCTGCCCGAGCTGACCTCGGGGCAGGCATCGCTCGCTATGGCGGTCGCCCATCGCGACGCGGTACAGACCGTGGACGACATGACCGGGCGGCCCGCCGGCATCCAATACCTGAGCGCGGTCGGCGACCTGCTCCTGCTCACCAGCGGCCAGTCGCCGGCCCTGATCGCCCGGGCGCCCCTGGCGGCCCCGCTCGACCGCGAGGGCGGCGGGCACCACCACTCCGGCTGCGGCCACGACCACGGCCACGCGCCCGGGGCGGTGTGGACGGCCGACCCCGGCTTCGCCGGGCTCCTGAACAGCGCCCTGTGGTACGGCCGCACCCGGACGGCCATCCTGCTCGAGGCGTTCCTGCTCGCGTTCATGCAGGTCACGGTGATGACCGCGGTCGCCATCGCCGTCGCCACCCGGCTGCCGCTGGTGTTCAACGCCCTGTTCTGTGCGGCCGTCTTCGTCCTCGGCAACCTGTCCGCCGCCCTGCGGCAGGCGTTGTTGGCGACCGAGCCCGGCGGCGGGCTGACTGGCCTGCTGGCCCAGGCCCTGCGCTGGCCGGTCATCGCCCTGTGCTACCTGCTGCCCGACTTCGAGATGTTCAACCTGACCGAGGCGCTGGCGGTCGGCCGGACCGCCGTCCCCGCCCAGGCAGTGACATTGCCGGTGCTATACGGTATTATATATACCGCCGTCGTGCTGGTGGTCGCCACCGAACTGTTCCGCCGACGCGAGGTGGCCTGACCCGTGCGATATGCGATCCTCGGAGATATCCACTCCAACTGGGACGCGCTCGACGCCGTGCTCCGCCACCTCGACGGGCAGGAGGTCGACCGGGTCTGCTGCGTCGGCGACGTGGTCGGATACGGGGCCCAGCCGGACAAGTGTACCCGCTGGGTGCGCGAGAACGACATCGTCTGCGTCGCCGGCAACCACGACCGCTCGGTCGTCGGCAAGCTCGACCTCGGCTACTTCAACCGTCACGCCCGCGAGGCGGTCGAGTGGACCCGCCGGAAACTCTCCATCGCCAACGCCGAGTTCCTCGCCGGCCTCCCGCTCTGCCAGGTCGTCAACAACCTCACCCTCGTCCACAGCACCGTCAACGAGCCGGACGCGTTCGGCTACATCGAGACCGTGTTCGCCGCCCAGCTCTCATTCCACGCGATGAGCACCCCCGTCGGGTTCATCGGCCACTCGCACGTGCCCATCGCGTTCATGGAGACCGGCACCCAGGACTCGGTCACCTACTCGCACAGCACCGAGCTCGACCTGCGGAACGTCCACAAGACCATCATCAACGTGGGCAGCGTCGGCCAGCCGCGCGACGACGACCCCCGCGCCTGCTGCTGCGTGTACGACTCCGAGGCCCAGACGGCGGAAATCCACCGCGTCGAATACCCCGTCGAGGTCGCCCAGACCAAAATCCGCCGCGTCGGCCTGCCCGAACTCCTCGCCGCCCGCCTCGAACTCGGCCGATAGAACCGGCCCGCCTGCTGCCGCCCGGACACAGGAAAACAGACTCCCGAAAAACCAATATGGACCGCAAGCAGCGCCCGGGGACAAGACGGGTGAAAAAAGTCACTCCGCCCTTCTTGCTCAAGTAAAGAGTTGATGGTACCATATGTATAGCAACCGGAAGCAGTTCAGCACAGGGCTTGAACATTCGCAGCGGTTCTGACCAGCCCTTTTTCTGGAGGGACAGGCATGATCAGGTTTGCTTTCAAGTTTCGAAAAACTCTTCAGGCAGCCGCCTACCTGTTGCGCCGCGAACCCCACCGCGAGATGAACTACATGCGGCTTCTCAAGGTCCTTTACATCGCCGACCGTGAAAGTATTCGGCTGTCCGGTCGGCCCATTACAGGCGACCGCTTCGTTGCCATGCAGCGTGGACCCGTGCTGAGCAGCGTTCTGGACCTGATCAAAGGCCAGGAGTGCCTCCCACTGGAGGAGCAACAGTGGATGGATGACTGGCAGGAGTGCATTGAGCGGGTGGACTACAGCGTGCAATTGGCCAGGGACCCCCGGCAGGGTGCGCTGAGCCGGTTCGAGATCGACATCCTCGAGCGCGTCGCCGAAGAACACCGGGGGAAGGACGAATGGGAGATGGTCGAATTTACGCACACATTGCCGGAATGGATCAAGAACAACCCTGGCGACTCGGCCAGGCCGATCCCGATCGAGGACGTCCTTGAGGCCGTGGGACGGGCGGACGACTTGGCGGACATTGAGGAAGACGCAGAGGCGGACTGGGCCTTCGAGGATGTTTTCGGGAGCTGACGTAATGGCGGAGCCGGAATGGGGAGGCACGTTTCTCCTCACTAATTACAAGCGAGACATAGAGCCCCATCTTCACGTCATCATCTCGGACCCGACGAAAAACCCAGACGCAATCGTCACCGCCAACTTTACCTCCTGGCGGGCAGATAAAGACCAGAGCTGCGTAGTGGGACCGGGAGAACATCCGTGGCTCACAAAACGCTCATGCATTGACTACCGGAGGGACCGCCTTATCACATCGGAGGAATACCGCACCCTCACAGAATCGCGCCTGGTTATCCCCCAGGAACCGGTTGGCGCCTCGTTGCTCCAGCGCATTCTGGGCGGTGCGGCCGTCTCCCCGCATATCCCGTTAGAGAGCCGGGAGATTCTTGCCGATCAGAACCTGATTGACGACGAATAGGGCAGAAGAGGGCACACCCTCCCCGTGCAGACCGTCGGCTTCGACATGGAATCGCTGCGGCCGAGCGTCCGCCTGCCCTTGACGCGCCGGGCGGCGATTTGCAGAATGGGCCACGGGCGGATAGGGAAGCGCACCTGAACAGCCGGACTCGCACGGCCCGCCGCCCCGCCTGTGTTCGGCGAGAACCCGCGACCGAGGGCGCAGCATGCCCGACACCAACGCCATCCTGTCCGCGCTGCAAGACTTCGCCGCGGCCGTCACCAGGAAGACGACGGCGCTGACCGCCGGCGAACCGGAAGCACAGCTCCGGGCTCCGTTCGAGGCGTTCATGAACGCTCTCGGCAACATCCGACACGTTCCCATCGACTGCAAGGACGAGTCGAAAGTCGGGCGGCTGGGCAAACCGGATTTCGCGGTCCTCTCCGACGACCTCCTCATCGGCCACGTCGAGCTGAAAGCACCCGGCACGGGCGCCGACCCAGACCGCTTCACCGGGCACAACCGACAGCAGTGGAACCGGTTCACGGCGCTCCCGAACCTGCTCTACTGCGACGGCAACGAGTGGGGCCTGTATCGGAACGGCGAACGCGAGCACAGCGTTGTCCGCCTGTCCGGCGACGTGGACCTGGACGGCGAAAAGGCCGTCGCGCCCGGCGACGCAGACGCTCTGTGGGGCCTGCTGGCCGACTTCCTCTCCTGGCAGCCGATCATCCCCGGGAAGGTCAAGGACCTGCCCGAGCTGCTCGCCCCCCTGTGTCGCCTGCTGCGGGACGACGTGATCGACGCGCTGGCGGACCCGGCGTCGCCCCTGCATAACCTGGCGAAAGACTGGCGGCAGCTTCTGTTCCCCGACGCCCCGGACGAGCAGTTCGCCGACGCCTATGCCCAGACGGTCACGTTCGCCCTTCTGCTGGCCCGGGGCGAAGCAGCCGGGCGGCTGACTCTTGCGGGGGCGGAGCAGGCGCTCGCCGCCGACCACAGCTTGCTGTCGCGGGCGCTCCAGGTCCTGACCGACCCGAACGCCCGGGCCGAAATCTCGGCCTCCCTGAACCTGCTGCTTCGCGTGATCGGCGAAATCCCGCAGGATGTGTTGACCGCCCGCGAGGACGAGAACGACCCGTGGCTTTTCTTCTACGAGGACTTCCTCGCCGAATACGACCCGAAGCTCCGGAAAGACGCCGGTGCGTACTACACCCCGGTCGAGGTCGTCCGCGCCCAGGTCCGCCTGATCGACGACCTGCTCACGAACAAGCTGGGCAAGCCGCTGGGGTTCGCCGACCCCGGGGTGGTCACGCTGGACCCCGCCGCCGGGACGGGCACGTACCTTCTCGGCGTCATCGACCACGCCCTGGACAAGGTGGAGGCGAAGCAGGGCGAAGGGGCCGTGCCGGGGCAGGCGTCCGCCCTGGCGAACAACATCTACGGCTTTGAACTGATGGTCGGCCCGTTCGCCGTGACCGAGCTTCGCGTCAGCCGCGCCCTGGCCGACCGGGGGGCGGAGCTGCCCGGCGGCGGAAGCCACGTCTATCTGACCGACACCCTCGAAGGCCCGAACACCCCGCCGCCCGCGCTGCCCTTCTACCTCAAGCCCATCGCCGAACAACACGCCAGGGCCCTCGAGGTCAAGGCCGACGTGCCCGTCCTCGTCTGCCTGGGCAATCCGCCGTATGACCGGCACCCGGCGGCCGACGCAGGCAACCCCGAGAGCCGCGCCCGCACCGGGCACTGGGTCCGATGGGGCGACGACGGCGACGATGCCGCGGCCATCCTGCGCGACTTCACGGAACCGGCAAGGAACGCCGGGCACGGCGGACACCTGAAGAACCTGTATAACCTCTACGTCTATTTCTGGCGGTGGGCGCTGTGGAAGGTGTTCGAGAGCAAGACGGCCAAAGGGCCGGGGGTCGCGAGCTTCATCTCCGCGTCGAGCTACCTGGACGGCGACGCGTTCTGCGGGATGCGCGAACACATGCGGCGGGTCTGCGACGAGGTCTGGATTCTGGACCTGGGCGGCGAAGGACGGGGCACCCGCAAGAGCGAGAACGTGTTCAATATCCAGACGCCCGTGGCCATCGCCGTCGCCTTCCGCCGGGGCGACGCCGACACGGACACGCCGGCGACGGTCCGCTATACCGACCTGGTGAACGGCCGGCTTTTACGCGAAGACAAACTGCGGACCCTGGATTCGATAAACGACTTCCGGTCACTCGAATGGAAGGACTGCCCCGACGATTGGCATGCGCCGTTCCGGCCGGCGGGCACAGGGGCGTATTTTGAGTGGCCGTTATTGACCACCGTCTTCCCCTGGCAACAGAGCGGCGTCAAGGCCGGACGGACATGGGTTATCGCTCCCAATGTTGACACACTCGAACGGCGCTGGCGTGTCCTGGTGAACGCTGACGCCGTTGAGCGGCCTACCCTTTTCAAGGATTCACCCACCGGCCGAAAGACCGGAGACACGCCAACCCAATTGCCACCGAACTCCGACAAACTGGAGCCGATTCTCGAAACGCCACACACTTCGCCGCCACCGGACAGCATCCGCTATGCGGTTCGATCATTCGACCGACAGTATGTTTTCGCAGACGCCCGGATGTTGGACCGGCCCGGGCCCAGTCTTTGCGCTACACACGGCGACAGGCAAGTGTACCTGACAACTCTTCTGAACCACCCGCTGGGGGGCGGTCCGGCGCTGACCACAGCCGCCAAAATCCCCGACCTTCATCACTTCCGGGGATCATACGGGGCAAAAGAAACGGTCCCCCTCTACCGCGACGCGGCGGGCGAAGAGCCGAACATCCTGCCGGGGCTTCTCGACCTGCTCGCCGACGAATACGGGGAGCCGCTGACGCCGGAAGACTTGCTCGCCTACGTGTACGGCGTGCTGGCCCAGCCGGCGTTCACCGAGCGGTTCCGGGAAGAGCTCGGCACCCGACAACTGCGCCTCCCCCTGACCCAAGACGCGGCGCTGTTCGCCGAAGTCCGGGACGTGGGGGCGACGCTGCTGTGGCTGCACACCTACGGCGAGCGATACGTCCCCGAGGGCGAGCACAAGGGGCACGTCCCGCCGGGCAAGGCGAAGTGCATGAAGGCCGTGCCGGGCGACGAAGCGGGCTACCCCGACGACTACGAATACAACGAGCCGACGAAGACGCTGCGCGTCGGGGCCGGCGAGTTCGCCCCCGTCGAGCCGGAGGTGTACGAGTTCGAGGTGTCGGGCCTGAAAGTCGTGCAGTCGTGGCTCGGTTACCGGATGAAAGAGCCGAAGGGCAAGAAGTCGTCGCCGCTGGACGACATCAACCCGACGCGGTGGCCGCCCGAGTTCACGACCGAGCTTCTCGAACTGCTGTGGGTGCTCGAGCACACGCTGGCCGAGTACCCGAAGCAGGCCGACCTGCTCGACCGGGTGCTCGCCGGGCCGCTGTTCACCGCCGACGAGCTCCCCGGCGTGCCGGACCACCTGCGCAAGCCGCCCAAACATCGACCGGGCACAGACCTGTTCGGCAAAGAGAACAGCGGCGGCCGGTAGAACCGGCGGCCGCCGCGCAAGTTGCCGAAAACTTCTTGACTGGCCCCGGCGGCGTGGTACACTGCACGCCAAGAGGCAGACAGCACACCTGATGCCACACACCGATCCTTGCCCGCTCGCTGTCCGCCTCGTCACTCTTGCCATGACAGCACGGAAACAGGGGCCTGCGCGGGGTAGCTCCGATGACAATACACAAGGACTACTCAAACCGGTGGGAGGAAAGATGATACAGTTCGAATGCCAGCAGTGCGGCAAGGAGTTGAACGTCCATGACGACGCTGCTGGGTCACAGAAGTCGTGCCTCTACTGCGGGGCCGGAGTGACCGTGCCGGACGGAAAACGTGTGGGAGGGCAGCCGTCGGAGCAGCAGACACTGTTTGCGGACACGGAGCCGGCCGACGTTCAACCGCAACAACAACCAGACACAAAAACGATCAGCGGCCCGGACGACTGCCGCCGTCGAGCGAAAAAAAGGGAGGAGGCGGCGGGAAAGGTGGCTATCGCTATGGGAGGCGTGTGGGTGCCGATTATGAGCATCGCAATATTGTGGATGGCCGGGCGACTTTGGAGCGCCTTGGGCTGGCCAATCTGGATTCTCGTAGGCGCCTTTGTAGTCGCGGTAATCATGAAGTCGGCCACTCCCGCGATTCTCGTGCTACTTGTTGCCTTTATCGCCGGATTTTTTCGCGGGGCTTGGCAAAAGTCGCTCGCATTGCTCGGCGTGTGTGTGGCCCTGTTTGCTGGACTCCTGCTTATGTCGCTTATTTGGCACGTTTTGATGCGCAGCAAGCACCCGGAACTTGTTCCACGAATAGGGAACCTTATAGGGAAGCGGCGCACAGATCGGAGCTAACTCGGATAGTCTCCGTGCTGTAACCGCCGGGCGAACCCTATTTTGGTCCTCCTCGTCGGCTCAAATCGCAACTCCATTCGGAAAAATCTCGTTACCGAAGCCGCTGCGGGCGCACTAATAAAGGTGAGCGGTCAATGTGTGCCGGGGCCGAAGCGGCCGCCGGCCGGTTTAAGGAGTCGAACGATGAAAACGAAGATCGCGTTGATGTCGGCGGCGGCGGTCGTACTCGCCATCGCCCTGTCGGCGGGGTCGGCCCTGGCCCGCGAGGCCGGCGCCCGACAGCGGCACCGAGCGGACCGGCAGCCGGGCCCCGTGATGGAACGGCTCGCCGAGCGGCTCGAGCTGGGCGAGATGCAGAGACAGCGGGTCCGGGAACTGTTCGAGGCGGGCCGAGAGAAGGCCCGGGCCGCCGGAACAAGGGAGGAGCGCCTGGACGCCATGAGGGAAACCCGACAGAGAATCCGAGATGTCCTCACCGAGAACCAGCAGCAGACGCTGGACAAGCTCCGCGAGGCGGCCCGCGAACGCCGCCAGGTCCGCGTACAGCAGCGCGGGCAGCGGTTCGGCGACCGGCTCGGCCTGGACGAGATGCAGCGACAGCGAATCCGGGAACTCCGCGACGGCGCCCGCGAGAGGATGCGGGCCGCGGATACCCGCGAGCAGCGCCGTGAAGCGATGAGAGATGCGCGTCAGCGGATACGAGGCACCCTCACCGAGGACCAACAGCAGAAGCTCGAGGGACTCCGCAGGCAAATTCGCGCCCGCGGAGAACCCGGTGCCCGGACGCGCGTCCAGAGGCGGCAGGGCCATCGCCGGAGGGGCCGCAATTAGGCCCCTACCCCCGCGCCCCTGCCGGCGCGTTCTGCCGTCCCCACCGGCTGCGTCGGGGGCCTGCCCTGCACCCCCGGGCCCCCG
>PWKM01000036.1 GCA_003559755.1 Planctomycetota bacterium | reverse complement strand
GGCTGTGTGACGGGCTCTACGGCTGCTAATGCCCCGTCCTTAACCTCGACGACATAGAACCCGCCGGACCGCCCGCTTCTGATGGGGATGCATTGGTAGTGCGGAACGCCGTGAAGCGTGGTTTCAGCGAAGCTGGCTCCGTGCCCGTAAAACACGGCGAGAATATCGTCCTTGCGGGCGTCGCGAGCGTCCGCCGCCAGCAGCCGCTCCAAGGGATAGTGGCTGAACACCACCACCTTATGGTCGGCCGGCACGTTTGCCAGCTCCGCGGCGACCCACCGTTGTTGAGGGTTGGCGCTGTCGGTAACCATAAAATGGATGCCGCCCCGCTGGAACGTATAATTGCGGGGGCCCAGGACGCGGGTAAAGGCGGACGTCTGGTCGTAGCTGCTCGACGCATGATGGATCGGGCAGACGGCGGCCTGGTCGATGAGCTGCAAATACTCCCGATACTGTTCCTCCATACCGTAGAGCGTTATGTCGCCTGTGTTCACCATGAAACGCGGCTTCAGGGCGGCGGTGTGTTCCAGCATGTCGGCCAAGATCATGTGTCTGCCATCCACTCTCGACCCGAATTGGACGCCGTTGAACACCAGGAAGCGGAAGTGGTCCGGGTCGGGCGCCGGCCGCAATGCGAAGTCCGCTTTGAACACATCGCCGTCGGCCTCACGGTCTATACGGTGGAAGAAGGACCCGACCGGCTCGTAGTCGCCGGGCAGTGTGACGAAAACGAACTCGCTGTCGGGGTCCAGCTCCAGCCGATACGCACCGTCTTCATCGGTCACGGCGACTCGGGCGACTCCGTCGGAGACGCGGACGCCTGCCAATGGCGGGTCGTCGGGGTCGCGGACGCCGGTGCCGTCGATGTCATTGAAGACGACGCCCGCGGCCACCCGCGGGCGGGGCTCGGTGGGTGCCGCGTCTTGTTCTATATCCGGCTGCTCGGGGCGGGCCGGGATCGGTGGGTAAAGTCGGCGGATATCGTCCCAGCGCTGCTCGGGCTCCCGGGCACCAACCAGGCCGGCGCGGTCCACGGTGACCAATGCCCTGTCGTTAACCTCGACGATATAAAAGCCGCCTCCAACAGCGGCGCACATGTAATGTCGAACGCCGCCGATTATGGCGTCCGCCCACCTATGCCCGTGTCCGTGAAAGGTCGCCAGGATGTCGTCTTTGCGGGGTTCCATCGCCCGGAGCGGTGATCGCCCTCCCCCGAACGTCAGTTGATAATGGCTGAACGCAATCAGCTTGTCGTCCTCGGGCACGTGTGGCAGATCGGCGGCGAGCCACCGCTGCATTTGCTCGGGCCTGTCGCCGTCAACAACCACGAAGTGGATGCCGCCCCGCTGGAACGAATAATTACGGGGCCCCAACACTCGAGTAAAGGCCGGTTTCTGGTCGTGGTTGCCCGGCACGTGATGCACGGGGAAGGTGGCGGCCCGTTCGACGGCCTGCAGATACAGCTTGTATTGCTCCTCTGTGCTGTCATGGGCGATGTCGCCGGTGTTGGCCGCGAAACGCGGCTTCAGGGCGGCGGTGTTTTCCAGCAGGTCGGCCACCACCTCGGCTCGGCGAGGATCCTGACGAACGTGAACATCGCTGAATATCAGGAAGCGGAAGTGGCCCGGATCGGGCACCGGCCGCAATGCGAAATCCGCCCGGAGCACCGCGCCTTCGGCCTCGTGGTCGATACGGTGGAAGAACGAGCCGACCGCCTCGTAGTCGCCGGGCAGGGTGACAATCACGAACTCGCTGTCGGGGTCCAGTTCCAGCCGATACGCACCGTCCTCGTCGGTCACGACGACCTGGGCGACTCCGTCGGAGATGCGGATGCCCGGCAAAGGCGGGTCGTCGGCGTCGCGGACGCCGGTGCCGTCGATGTCTTTGAAAACGATGCCCTCGGCCAGCCGGGGCCCGGCCTCCCGGGGCGCCTCGTCCGCCTGTGCGGCGACGGGCACCACGCCGAGCAACAGGAGCATCCAGACGGCCAACAAGCTCGCAAATCGTTTCATGAAGCGGGCCTCCTCGTGCCGTATGTTGCTCTGATTATACCAACAGCAATTCAGCAAACCAATGCTTCTTCCCACGCGCGGAGCCGGATGCTTGCCGCCGGCGGGGCGACCTGATAGCATGGCTTCTGGCCGAACCAGCTCGAGGATGAACCCGATCATGGACCGATTCATCTGGAACCGCATTCTTGCACGCCGGGCATGCCTGGCCGCACCCGTCGCCTGCCTGCTGGTTCTTGCCGCGGCCGTGGCCGGCTGCGGGCGGGGAGGCGACGGCCCGCCGCCGATGCCCGTCCGGCTGGATGCGGAACACGGGTCCTATCGCATCGTCCACGGCGTCCCCGTCCTCACCCTCTGGGGCTCGCCCGCCGAGCGCGGCTACGCCCACGGCAAGCTGCTCGCTCCCCAGATCGTGGAGATGGTGGACCTCATCGCGAGCACCCGGCTCCTGATATGGGACAAGAAGGATTACGACGCGGTCATCCTGCCGCTGATGGACCGGTTCGGGTTCGCCCAGGACTTCGATGCCGAGCTTCGGGGGATGCTCGACGGGATCGAGGCCTCATTCGGCGAGACGCCGATGCTGAAGCGGGTAGGCCGGCCGCTCAAGCTGGCCGACTTGCAAGCATTGAACACGGTCGGCGACTGGTATCGCCAGGCCTGCTCGTCGTTCGCCGCCTGGGGCGAATGGGGAACGAACGGCCACGTGTGGGTCGGCCGCAATTTCGATTTCATGCCCGCCAGAACGTTCTACGACTACCAGCTCATCATCGTCCATCGGGCGCACGGCGAAAATAAGGCCTGGGCGACAGTCGCCGCCCCCGGGATGATCGGCTGCATCACCGGGATCAACGAGGACGGGGTGTTCGCCGCCGTCCACGACGTCTTTCTCGACCTCCGACGCCTGGAAAGGGGCTACGCGCCCCGACTTCTGACCATGCGGCGCCTGATGGAGCGATGCGGGGCATACGACCTCGAGGCCCAGGCGCGGCCCATCCTCGAGGCCCGGATGCAGATGTTCGACAACGCGATCCTGCTCGCCGCACCGGTCACCGACGGCACCCACCCAGCACTGGTTTTCGAGTACAACAACGACTACTCGAAGGACATGGGGGTGACTGTCCGGACGGTCGAGGACAATTCGGAACGGCTGGGCCGCCAGGCGATCATCTGTACCAACCACTTCCGGAAACGGGAATCACCTCGCCTGACCGCGACCCGGTTCCGATATCCGGTGATGAAACAGATGCTCGTGCACCAGACACAGCGGGGCCGGGAGATCGATTTCCCCGCGGCACGCCGCGTGATGGGCTCCGCCCGACTGCCCATCACCATACATACCGTGGTCGCCGACCTGAACGCGTTCGATTTCTGGTACGCCTCGGGAAAATACCTCAGCCCGCCCACCGCGGACGATTTCGTCAAGCTCCCCGTGCGCGACTGGCTGCACCCCGACCCGGCACCTTGAAATCGGTCACAACGACTCGACCGACCTGCCCGGGACCGGGAGAAAAAAGGCCCCGCCACCGAATCCCTCGTGGCTCTGGGAGGGAGAGAGCGAGTGGACCGGCCGACGGGGCTGGTTGTTCCGCGAGTGCCCCTCCCGGACGCACCCGCGCAATGCCTTGGCGGGACAGGTGACCGCCGGCTGCCCGTCCCGCCAAAGGCAGTATCGGAACGGCCCGGAACGGGGTTAGCCGTTTCACACAAAATGTCGGCGGAGTTTCCGCCGGGCGACGAGACGGGCTTGAGGCGCCATGCCGACAGGAAGCACGACGCCATCCGGCTCGCAACCGGGAGCAACTCGCCGTGCAATCAGAAACGTGATGGTGTATAATGAGCCGAGCGGGGATAATACGGGATTCGGCGGACGCCGGGCGGCCCTGCGTTGAGTCATCGACGGTCGGAGACGCCGGTTATGGTACATAGGCCCGCGCGAGCAACACTCCTTGCCGCCGCGTTCATCACACTTCTCCTTGCTCCAGTTCGGGCCGACGAGCTCGACAACCCGTACGCCGACCGGCTCCGGCAGCACGGGATCGAGCCGACGGGAGAGGCGGTATTGGCCTATTTGGACCACTTGCGGCCCACCCCGGAGAGGTCCGAAGAGATCGCCGGACGGATCGGACAGCTCAACGCGCCCCTGCATATCGAGCGCGAGCGCGCAGCAGCATACCTCGTCGAGTTCGGCCTGACGGCACGGCCACAGCTCGAGGAGGCCACCGGCTCCGACATTGCTGAGATCGCATATCGGGCCCGGCAACTGCACCAGAAGCTTCTGGCCGGCAATCCTGAAACCGTTTTGCTCGCCGCCATTGAAGTGTTGCGCATCGAGAAACCGGACGGCTCGGCCGAGCGCATCCTCGGCGTGGCCCCCCTGTGCCAAACGCGCTATGCCAGGTTCGTGGCACAACGGGCGCTGACAGCCGTTACGGGACCTGATGAAGTCGGCCGGCTCCGCCGTGCGCTCGCCCACGAGCCCCTCAACGTTCGCCTCGTCGCGATTCCCGCTCTGGCCTCTCATCTGGGGCCCGAGGGTGCGGTCGAACTGCTCCCGCTGCTCGATGACGGGGAACCGGCTGTTCGGCTCGCGACCGCCTGCGCCCTGGCCGACCTGGGCATCCGGGACGTGCTCGGCACGTTCCTCGACCTGATGTCGGACGACGACGTGGACGTGCGCGGTCGGGCCCACACCTGCCTGCAGGCGTTGACCGGCCGGCAGTTCGGCTACGTCGCCTATGCCGACGATGACGAGAGGGCCGAGGCGATAGCCGGGTGGGCGCGATGGCTCGACGAGCACGGGCCGACTGCGCCGCTTCATATCCCACTGACAGACGCCCATCCGGATACACATCTTCGGGGCCGAATGCTCATTTCCCAGCACGACGGCGTCAAGATACTGAACGAGGACCGCAGCGTCGTCTGGCGTTATCGGGTCGCGGGGCCAATGGGCGCAGAGATGATGGCGAACGGGAACATCCTCGTCGCGGCCCAGGGCGGCCGCAAGGTGATGGAGGTCACCCCCTCGGGACAGGTGGCCTGGGAATACACCGTCCAGGCCCGCAGGGCCAGCCCGCTGCCGAACGGGAACATCCTGATCGCCGACGCCGCAGGCACTCGGGTCATCGAGGTGGCAAAGGAGAACAACGAGATCGTCTGGGAGCACCAGACGCAGCTTCGCAGCCACGCCGCCAGCCGTCTGCCGAACGGCAACACCTTGATCACGACCCAAAGAAAGGTCGAGGAGGTTACCCCGGCGGGCGAGGTGGTGTGGGAATGGGAGGGTGGGATCAACTTGAGCAACGCACAGCGGTTGAACAATGGCAACACCCTGGTGGCCGACCATCGGCGGGTGGTCGAACTCAGCCCGGAGAAAGAGGCGGTGTGGGAGTTCAACACCGCACAGGTGTTCGACGCCGTCCGGCTCCCGAACGGCCACACCCTCATCGCTTCGGACAGCCGGATCATCAAGGTCGCCCAGAGCGGACGGATCGTATGGGAGCAGAGCGGCCTTCGGTTCAGATCCGCCCGGAAGTGAACCGCCCTATCCGCCGCCGCGGCCGGCCGAAATCCATCCGAGTTGGATGGACGATTTCCGGCGAACGCACGCCCTCCCGGCTCTGAAACAGAGCATCCCGGCCCGGGGGAGTCGGGGCTGTGGCCTGCGAACGCCCTTTACGGAATCGCCGACGTTTTCTCGGGCGCTTGCAACCACCGGGTGACCCGGAGTACAATCAAGGTAATGAATGAACGACCCTGAGGAGGCCAGAATGCCAGTTCCGACGATCGAGTGGGTGGGCGGCGTGGGCGGGCACGTACGCCTGCTGGACCAGACCAAGCTGCCCGTCGAGCGGCTTTTTATCGACTGCAAGGACGCCGAGACGATGTGGGAAGCGATCCGCTCCCTCCGCGTACGCGGGGCGCCCGCGATCGGTATCGCAGCGGCGATGGGCCTGGTCCTCGGTGTGCAGGGCAAGAACGCACCGGACACCGATACGTTCCTGGACGAGGTGGAAGAGGTCGCCGATTACCTGGCCACCGCCCGGCCCACCGCGGTCAACCTGTTCTGGGCGCTCGACCGGATGAAACGGGTGGCACACGAGGCGGCGGACCTGCCGCTCGACGACCTGAAGCAAAGACTGCTGGACGAGGCCAACGCCATCCGGGAGGAAGACCGGGCCGTTTGCCGCAGCATCGGGCGGCACGGGGCGGAACTCATCGGGGAAGACTGCACCGTCCTCACCCACTGCAACGCGGGCGGGCTGGCCACCGCCGACTACGGCACCGCACTGGCATGCATCTACAGCGCACACGAGCAGGGCAAGAGCGTGAGCGTGTTTGCCGACGAGACCCGCCCCCTGCTGCAAGGGGCGCGGCTTACCGCGTGGGAGTTGATGGAGGCGGGCATCGACATCACCCTCATCTGCGACAGCGCGGCGGCCCTGGTCATGTCGCAGGGCAAGATCGACATCGTCATCGTCGGGGCGGACAGGATCGCGGCCAACGGCGACGCGGCCAACAAGATCGGGACGTACGGGCTGTCACTGCTGGCCGGCGAACACGACGTCCCGTTCTACGTCGCCGCACCGCTCTCGACATTCGACCTGGCGACGCCGACCGGCGACGGCATCCCCATCGAGGAACGCAGCGGCGATGAAATCACCTGCGGGTTCGGCCTGCGGACCGCGCCCGACGGGGTCCATACCTATTGCCCCGCCTTCGACGTCACCCCCGCACACCATATCAGCGGAATCATCACCGAAAAAGGCATCATCTCCTACCCCACGACCAAGGGGATCGCAGACCACTTCAGGGAGGCGGAACGATGAGACTGTTGTCGGCGGCGCCGGTACTCGTTGCTCTGATGTTCGCGGCTGCGACAGCTCGTGCGGAGACCGCCGTCGAGGCCACCGTCACCGACATCTTCGGGTTCGAACTGCGGCTGACCGAACTCGTCCTCAGCCGGGCGGACGACCCTGAGGCCGAGCTCCCCGCCGCCACGCTCGAACACCTCCAACTGGCCAAGGAAGACCACTCGGTGATCCTGTGGCTGGTCTCGATCAAAGAGGCGACGTTCGAACCGGCCGAGAACGACGCGATGACGGTCCGGGCGGTCCTCCAGGAAGAGGGCCGCGAGGTCACCGGCCTGCTGAAGAACGCCTCCCGCCATGCGTTCGAGGGACGGCTGCCCGATGCAGACGAGGATGCCGATATGGCCCATGTGCCCCTCGTCGAGACCCGGTCGCTGGTCGTACACACGGAATTCGAAAGCCCGAACCTGCCGACCGAGCCGGGCGACCTCCACCCGCCGATGCCCGAGCCGGACGAAGACGTGCTCTGGGTCTCGTCCATCCCGGCCGGCGCCGAGGTCTGGATCCGAGCGGTGCGGGGGCCATCGGCCCGCCAATGGCGCGACTATCGCCGGCTGGGCGAGACCCCGCTGACTTCCCGCATCCCCCCCGGCACCTGGGCGGTCCGGGTGATGGTCCCCGCCGAGATAGCCGACGGGCTCAAGCCGGCCCCTCAACTGGACGAGCACACCAATCCGTTCGAGCACGACGGCTGGGAAGAGATCGGCTTCCGGCGGGATGCACACGTCGTCGCCTCGGTGACATACAACGTGGTCAAGCGCCAAGGCCGGGCGGCATCGGTCAACGCCCTGTTCCAACTCAAGGATCAACCGCTGGACGAGGTCGTCGAAACGTTTCCATCCGGACGGAACTTCCATTACAATGTACCTGGTGTGATGGATCGACTGCGGGAACGCGGCATCCCGAGGGCCGAGGTGTTCCTGATGCTCCAGGCCCTGGCCCGCGGGGGAAAGATCGTGTGGCACGGCGAGGAAGAGTCGCTGATGGCAGAGGTCACCCCGGGCGGAGAGGTCGAGATTACCGAGGCAATCCGGCCGGCGGCGAACAGAGAAGAGGACTGAGACACAGGTGAGAGTCGAGACCATGAAGAAGATTTTTCCGGTACTCCTGGTCGTCGTGTTCTGTGGCACGGCGGCGGCGACAGAGTTCGTCACCATCGCGGACAAGACGATCTCGGGCGAGCTCGGCGGAGTCTCCGAGGATGGCATCGTTACCATCGTGCCCGATGTCGGCGAGCCGAGCACCGTATCGGCCGACGAACTGAAGCTGGTCCGGTTCGGCCGGGGCCGCGAGGCCGAGGAACCGCTCTCCGGCGTGGTCGCATATCTGACCGGGGGCGACCGGATCACCGGCGAGATGGTCGGCGCGTCGAAGAGCCAGGTCACCATCAACAGCCGGGCGCTCGGCGAGGTCAGCGTCCCGCTCGGAAACGTGCTCGCCGTCGAGTTCCGACGCGCCGGCGAGCGGGTGAGGAACGCCGCAGAGATGCGCGAAGAGATGCTGGAGCACGAGGACGAGAACGACATCTTTATCGCGGTGAGCGGCGACCGGCTGGCGGGCATCCTGGCCGGGTTCGAGGACGATCAGGTGGTGCTCAGGACCGATGTCGGCGAGACGAAGCTGGGTCTGGCACGCCTGTTCGGGATCGCGCTCGGGGCTCGGGAGGCGACGGAGCCGCCCGAATCGCTGCTCGCCGTCGCACATTGCACAGACGGCTCGGTGGTCACCGGCCAACTGCTCGAGTCGGACGCCGGGGTGCGGCTGGCCCTCGTCGCCGGCCCGGAAGTCACCGTGCCCACCCGCCGGATGGTCGAGATGCTGTTCAAGCAGGGCAAACTGGTCTACCTGTCCGACCTCGAACCGGTCGAGCAGGAGACCCGCCCCTACTTCAGCGGCGACCACACCTGGCCCTACCAGAGCGATCTGAGCTACGACCGAACCCCCATCCGGCTCGGCGGCGAGACCTACCGAAAGGGCCTGGGGATGTTCTCCGGGATGACCCTGACCTATCGGCTGGACGGGGAGTTCAGCCGGTTCGCATCGCTGGTCGGCATCGACGACGCCGATGTCAATCACCTGGGGAACGTGGATGTCCGTGTGCTCGCCGACGGCGAGGAGCGGTTCAAAAAGACCGGGCTGACCCGTGAGACCGGGCCGGTCCGGGTCGATATCCCGGTCGAGGGGGTCGAGCGGCTCACCCTCGTGGTCGAGTTCGGCCAGAACATGCACTTCGGCGACCTGACCAGTTGGGCCGACGCACGGCTCGTCCGTTGAACGCCACACCGCCCGTCTCGTCCGGCTGAGGGTTGAGCATCGGGCGGTCGGGGTTTACAATCGCCCGTCATCATACGATTCCTTCGCCCCCGAACCCGCCGGCGAGGCACCGACCGCGTGACGACGTTATCGAACGGCCCCGAACAGCCCCGACAGCCCCCGCCCCGGGTCTCGGTCCTCGTCTGTTCGAAGGAACGGCGGCCGCTGCTGATCAACTGCCTGGAGTCGCTCGGTCGTCAGACTTACCCGCACGATCGGACCGAGATCGTGGTGGCGGAGGAACTGTCCGAGTGGGCCGAACTGCCCCGCATCCCGGGGCTTGCCGAGTCCCAAGTCCGTCACGTCCGAGTCGAGCCGCATCGCCGGGGCTACGGTCATCCGAGGAACATCGCGGTCCGGCAGGCCGCACACGATCTGGTCGCGTTCATCGACGATGATTGCGAGGCGGAGCCCGGCTGGCTCTCCCGGCTGGTCGCCACGTTCCGGGCGTCTGACTGCAAGGGAGTCGGCGGCGCGGTGTCGGCCCGGAGTCCGGGGCTGCTCGGCATGTGCGAGCTGGCGGCGGGCTTCCCGGGCGGCGGCATCCGCAAGGCGGTGTGGAGCGGCGGGCGTCCGCGCCGGTCCGACGGTTTCTCGACCTGCAACGCCCTGTTGTCCAGGCGAGAGATCGACGCGGCGGGCGGGTTCGACGAGGGGCTGGTGCACGGCGGCGAAGACACGCTGCTCGCCGGGCGGATGGCCGCCGCCTCCGAGCCGTTCATATACGAGCCGCGCGCCGTGGTGTACCACCGGCCTCGCGGTTCGTGGCGGGGGATCGCACGCTGGTTCTTCCGGCGTGGCCGGGCCCGTGTCGCCATCGCCGACCGGTCCGGCGGTCGAAGTGAACTCGGCTGGGAGCTGCTCCGCACGTCCGTCCTCCTGCGAGTGGCGGTGGCGGCGGGCGTGGCCGGGGCACTCCGGTCGCCGGCCCTGTTCCTCGCCTTCATCGGGGTGTATTACGGTGTGCTGGCGGCGAAATACGCCTTCATCGTCTCCCGGTACAAGCTGCGCGGCCTCCCGGCGCTGGCGATCATGCCGCTGGTGCGCATCTGGATGGACGTGTGGTTCGAGCTGGGGGTGATTACCCGCGTGATGGCCCGGGCCGACGGGGGCGCCCGCCGGAATCAAGCCGGGATGTCGCGTCGCAGCCCGCCGGAGGCGGACGGATGAACCGGCGGATCAGCGCTGCCGGGCGGCCCGCGTCCCGAACGTCACGTAGGGTTCGGCCCCGGCGAGCCGTTTGCCGTATTTGCCGATGTCTTCGATGGACCGCAGCCGGGCTCCGCGACGGCGTTTGAGGATGCGGCGGACAGTCACCGGGCCAAAGCCGGGCACCCGGAGCAGCTCGCGGCGCGGGGCACGATTGACATCGATCGGGAACCGCTCGGGGTGCTGCCGGGCCCACAACGCCTTGGGATCGACCGACAGCGAGAGCCGGTCGGCGGTGTCGAGCGGGATTTCGTCGGCGGTGAACCCGTATTTCCGCAGCAGCCAGTCGACCTGGTAGAGCCGGTGCTCGCGAGTGAGCCGGTCGTCCGGGGGCGTCCCCCCTCGTTCGCCGGGCAGATCGGGGTCGCCCATCCCCTGCTGGTAGGCGCTGAAATAGACGCGGTGCAGGCCGAGCCGATCGTAGAGGCCCGCGGTGGCCTGTATGATCTGCCGGTCGGTCTCGTCGGCGGCACCGACCACGAACTGGGTCGATTGAGACACCCGCTCGTAACGCGAGCCCTTCGCGGTCAGCCGGCTGAGCAGTTTCATCGGGCGCACGACGTCGCGGTCGAAGTCCTTGGCCGTCGATACCTGGCGGAACGCGGACCGGGTGGGGACCTCGACGTTGAGCGAGACCGCGTTCGCCAGCGACGCGGCCTCCTCGATGGCGGCGTCGGACGAGCCGGGGATCACCTTGAGGTGAATGTACCCGCGATAGCGGTGCTTACGGCGGAGGATGCGGGCGACAGCGGTGAGCCGGTCCATCGTGTAGTCGGGATCGCGGATGACCCCCGAGCTCAGGAACAGGCCGCGGATGCCCCGGCTGCGGACGAGCTCGAGGAACAGGGCGACGACCTCGTCCGGATCGAGTGTGCACCGCTGTTCGTCACGAGCGGTTCGAAACGGGCAGTACCGACAGTCGTTCACGCACACGCTCGAGAGCAGCGTCTTGAGCATGAGCGACGTGCCCCCGCTGGGCAGGGCGACGGGATAAACCCACATTCCGTCCTGACCGCGGCGGCGATGGTCGTCGTTCGTCTTGGTCCCGCAGGCGCAGGAGAGGTCGTATTGAGACGCCCGGGCGAGGAATTCGAGTTTCTCGCGGGAGTCCATCAGGCGGCATCTCCGTATGTGGCGGGGCGGGCCGGCGTGGCGACCACCCGTGAGCGGTCGCCACTCGGCCGGAGTTCGTGAACGCTGCCGCCATCCGGAGGCCGCGGTCGATTACATCTTGTCCAGCAGTTCCTGCCGTTTTTGGTTGTACTCTTCCTCGGTGATGAGCTCGTCCTTGAGCATCTCTTTCAGCCGGGCGAGTTGCGCCTCCGGGCCTCCGCCCACCGAGACCGCTTCGGCCGGCCATACGCCGATGCCCTGGTCCGCCATGTAGGTCCCGGCGGCGAGGAGCACGGCACCCAGCATGACAAAGAAGTCCATCCCGCGGCCGACCGCCACCGTGGATACCTGGCCGATCAGCATGATGAGGATCAGGCCGGCCAGGCCGTATCCCACCAGCAGCCAGCGGCCGTCTTTCAGGCCGAGGATAACGCCGGCGATCGCGCCCCCCTGGATCAGGACGAATACGATCTGGGAGACCGCTACCCAACCGAACCCGAACCGGTCCAGTTGAAGCACCAGCGTCACGATCGTGAATATCAAGCTCAGCCCGACCCCGATGAGCATAAGAAGCTGCCCCGTGCCGAACGGGCGGGGGCCCTTGCGCTCATCAAATACCACCTGCATCTCCGACTTCTCCTTCTCAGCCATCATTGTCCTCCTTACCTGATTCCAAAACGGGCCAAACAGACGCCTCTATCGCATGCAGGTCTACACAACCCGCGCCCTGAAAATCCAACAGCCCTTGACGCCCAATCCGCACAGGAACAACCCGCAGGTTGCGACGCCCGCCATCCTCAAGAAGGACCGGGCGGCTCCATCGCGGGCGAGTCCTTTTGACGACGGTAAATAATAGCACAGGATTCTGATGATGCAAGCAAGAATATTCGAATCATTTCTGTTTTCCGGTCGCCGGGGAACAGCCGGCCCGGGCGGGAATGCCCCGCCGCTCCCGTTCCCGACCTTGACTTCGCTCCGGCTGTCCGGTGTAATCCATACGCAAGGAGGCACAATCATGAAGCAATGGATGCTGTGGGCTGCGGTCGCCGTCATCGTGGCGGTGGCGATCGTCGGGACCGTGTCGCACCAGGTGCCGGTCCGGCCTCGCACCGACCGGGCGGACGGGGGCCCGCTCCGGCTGGTGAGCTTGTCGCCCAGTGTGACCGAGATTCTGTTCGAGCTGGGGCTGGAAGAGAACCTGATCGGCGTATC
>PWKM01000317.1 GCA_003559755.1 Planctomycetota bacterium | reverse complement strand
CGGTCGATATGGAGCGATCCTTGACGACGGAGATGGCGACAGACCACCGCTGATCGTCGAGTTCGACGTGAGCGAAGGCGAAACAACGCTCGTCATCGAGGGACCGGGGGCCGCCCACTCACAAGCGCTGGGCCAACGCATCCGCGTCGACCAGTGGCATCGCATCTCCATCGAACGGTGGGCCTGGATGCTCGCCGCATCTGTGGACGGCGAACAGGTCGTGAGCTTGACCGACCTCGAGCCGAGCACCGGTCGGGTGGGACTTCGCGTGGCTCAAGGCGAAGGCATCTTCGACGACGCGGCCGTCACCGAGATACCGTGGGTCGCCGACGATGGCGAGACACAGCGAATCACGTGGATCGTTGCCGACGATGCATCCTGGACACGCCCGAACAACGAAGAGGTCGCCTTGATCGGCGAACGCGGGACGATACGATCGCCGGACATCGGGCTGCCGGTCCGCGAGGTGATGACCGACACGCGGGCGGGAATCAAGTTCCACCAACCGACCCGGCCCGTTCATTTCACCGAGTTCTCGGCCGGTGGGACGCCGCTGCGGCTGCACCGGGTGGCAATCAGTTACGGAAAAGACAAGCCCGATTACTACCGGATCGGGCCTTATCACTTCACCGAACCCCGGATCGAGGACCCCTCGGACTACCTCGATTTTACCGATGAGGAATGGGAGGAGATGCGCGAGTCGCCCGACGCCGACACATTGCGCCGGAGACAGCAGTACATCCCGCTGGTCGGGCGGGGCGACAACGCGGTGTGGGTGCAGCGGGGCGGACACTGGCGCGTCGCGGACGGTCGGCTGGCCGGTCGCGGCCCGAACGCCGAGCTCATCTATTCGCAGAGGATGGTAAGCGATTTCGTCCTGCGATTCACGATGAAGCTCGAAGAAGATGCCGTTGCTGAATGGGCCTTGTATGCCGGCGATGAAGGCGGAGTTCCGGTCCGCTTCTCCGCAGTGCCGCCGGACGAAGACTACGCCGGCATCCACCTCGAACTGCCCGATGACGGCGAGTGGCATCAGGTCACCGTGCGGACGAAAGGTACGCAGATCGAAGCTCGCGTCGGCGATGGCCCGCCAAAATCCGCGACGTTCGCCCGACACGACGCCGGCGCCGTGCTATTGCGTATTCTCGACGGGCGGGCTTTCTTCGACGACATCGAATTCCTCGTGCCCCGCGAACAGCCGGGCGGGATGTTATACGCCTTCGACCGCCGCGAGACCGACTGGTGGCGGACGGGGAAACAGTGGCAGGACCACGCGGGCGTCGCCTGTGCCATCGCATCCAATTGGATCTCGCTGATCGCGCCGGAAGGCGACGGCGTTTTGTGGAACAAGCGCACGTTCGGCCCGGACGTGCTGGTCGCTTTCAATATCGAGGAGAACACCGAATGGTTCGGGTGGAGCCAGCGCCCCAGCCACGTCCACTATCCGTTCGACAACATATGCCTGCACCTGGCTGCCGATGAGGACGAGCCGGGCTACCGGCTCGAGGTAAACGCTCGCGATCGGACCGCAACGGTCCTCTATCGCCAGGGCGAAGAGGTGGCCGTCGTCGAGCAGGACGGCACTTGCCCCATACGATACGTTGGCGGGCACGCCCCCTATCGGCCCCGGCGGAACCACATCTCGCTCAGCAAACGAGGGGACGACATCCGGGTGCTCATCAACGAGGTCGAGGTCCTCCGCTGGACCGATCCCGACCCGCTGCCCGTCGGGCGAATCGGCATAGGCGGCTACCAGACCCGCGTCAATTTCAGCCATATCGAGATACGCGACCTGTCGGAATAACCGGCCACAATCGGCGTTCGAATCGAGCGCCCCCGTGTTGGCTTTCAGAACCCGAGCCATTTCCGCTTGACTTGTTCGGTATTCGGGCTTACAATCACCCCCAAGTCAGTGGTTTTTTCGCGGAGCGTACCGATGAAACTTTCAACACGCGGTCGTTATGCCTGTCGGGCGATGCTCGAGCTTGTGGACTCTTATGATAACGGAGCCCTGTCCATAGACCGGATTGCGGACAATCAGGACATCTCGAAGCGCTACCTGGAGCATATCTTCGCCCGACTGCGCAAGGCGGACATCATCAAGGGAACACGCGGCAGCAAGGGCGGGTATCGGCTGCGGCGCGAAGCGTCCGAAATCACCGTCGGGGAGGTGATCCGCGCCGTCGAGGGCCCGCTGGGGCCGGTCCATTGCGTCGACGACCCGAAGGCCTGCCCGCGAGTCGGGCAATGTGTAACACATGAACTCTGGATGCGAATATCCGAGACCCTGAACAATCTTCTGGACGATCTGACCCTGCAAAATCTCGCAGATCGGCAGAAAGCACTTGACGCCGGGGCCAAGAATCCCCACAATCCTTAAGAGTCCGAGCGCTCGGACTGACGATGCAAATTGTTTTGTTTTTTTGAGCTTTCAGGAGGAAGTTAGATGGTCAAAGTCGATCCCGAAGAATGCGTAGGATGTGAGAACTGTGTCGAGGTTTGCCCTGTCGAAGCGATTTCGATGGAAGACGATGTCGCGGTCATCGACCAGGCCACCTGCACCGAGTGCGGCGCCTGCATATCCGAGTGTCCTGTCGATGCCATCAATGAGGAGTAAGTGTGGCCCGCCGGCCATCGACAAAGGAGCTGCTTGATAAGCTTAAGAAGCTTATACGTGGCCGCAAGAAGGCGCTCATTCTCCTGCAGGACAACCCGGACCCGGACGCTATCGCCAGTGCGGGTGGATTGCGCCTGTTGCTGAAGGAGACTGCCGGATGTGAGACGACCATTGCCCACTCCGGCATCGTCGGGCGCTCTGAAAACCGGAGGATGCTCAAATACCTCGGGCTCAACATGCGCAATGCCGACGAGCTCGAGCTGGAACAGTACGACCTGGTCGCAATGGTCGATACCCAGCCGGTCTTCGGAAATAACCCGGTGGGCGACGAGCAGCATGTCGATGTGGTCATCGACCACCACGAGTGGGCGGAGAGCACGCGCCAAGTCGAGTTCTCCGATATTCGCGCCCACTACGGTGCCACCTCGACCATCATCGCCGAGTACCTGTTCGAGGCGGACCTCCAACTGCCCATCCCCCTGGCAACGGCCCTGCTCTACGGCATCCAATCCGATACCCAAGAGTTCGGCCGGGCAACATCCGACGCAGACATCGCTGTGTTCACCCGGCTGTACCCGCAGGCAAACAAGCGGTATCTATCGCACATCGAGAACACACAGGAACCGCGCGAGTATTTCACCGCCGTCTCCCGTGGG
>PWKM01000082.1 GCA_003559755.1 Planctomycetota bacterium | reverse complement strand
GCATACGACTATCCGCACGGTCGCCCCAAGCGGTTCTATGTTGGTTGCCTGTCCCCGTGTACCGGGGTAAGATATGCTTCACTCGGACAAAGTGTAACACGGGTGCTACCGGCGCCCTTCGCGTCGCCGCCTCGTGTCACCGCGAACACGAAAGGAGCGATAGATGGCGATGCGAATGCGTTCCGGGAGCCGGCTGGTTGCCGGATGTCTTGTGCTGTCAGCCCTGGCGGTCGCCCCTGCGAGGAGCGCGGAGAAGAGGCCGGTCGTGGAGAAGCTTCAGGTGCCCCAATTGTCCGTCGAGCAGTCCGCGGCGGAGTTCGAGCAGCGGCGGCTGCGTCTGCTTCAGTTCACCGCCCGGCCCGACGGCGCAAAACCGAGCGTGACCGACGGCGACATCTATAGCAACCGCGCGATTGCGCTGTTGGCACTCGACCGCCACGTGCAGGAGGCAAACGAGCGCATCCGGCGCACGGCCGAGTGGTTCGACCACCCGCACCCGCGGGGCCGAAGGCACGACGGCGAATGCGACTTCGCTGCGATGAACCTCGCCCGCGCCTGGCACCTCTTCAAGGGGGGCGAACGGCTCGAGCCCGCCACTCGCGAACGCATCCGGCACTTTTTTCTTGAACACGACTTCAAGAGTCGCCACCCCTCCGAGAATCACGTCCTGCTGTTTCGGACAAGCCGCTATCTGATGGCGCAGGAGTGGCCCGAAGAGCGGTTCAAGGCCTACAACGCCACGGGCGCGGATCTGCTCGAACGGGACGGCGTCTGGCTCAAGCAGTTCATCCGGTTCCGGGCGCGACAGGGCTGGGGCGAGTTCGATTCGAGCGTCTACATCCGCCCCGTTTTCGAGTGCCTGCTAACGTTGTACGACTACGCCGAGGACACGGAACTCCGCCAACTCGCCGGGCAGATGCTGAACTTGGTGCTGGCGGACCTGGCGGTCGATTCGCTGAATGGAATGGTGTGCGGCGCCCAGGGGCGCATCTACCCCCCGCAGGCGCTCGACCACGCCGCCGAAGGCACATACGGGCTTCAGTACCTCTACTTCGGCAACGTGGACCCGGCCTCGCGGGGCGAGCGCGGGACCATCGTCGACGCCGTCGTCTCGTCGTTCCGGCCGATGAGCATCGTGCTGGACATCGCGCTGAACCGCACCGATGCCTACCTCAACCGCGAGCGGAAGCACCTGCACAATATGGCCGACACGCTGCCCTCGAGGCCGCTGCCCGGCTCGATTCGAAAGGCCACGTGGTACACCCCGCACTATGCCCTGGGCGCCGTCCAGTTCCAGGACCCCTATCCGCCGGGGCGTGGGGCATGGTACGCCTACCACCAGCAACACCAATGGGACCTCTCGTTCGTAACGCGGACCCGTTCGCGCCTGTTCACACATCATCCCGGACGAACGGGCGAACACAACTACTGGACAGGCGACCTCGGGTGCCGCTGTGTGAGTACATTCATGCACAAAACGGCGGTGCTCGCGTTGTACGATATCCCGAGGAACCAACGGTACCAGTTCATTCACGCCTACGTGCCTCGAGCCGCGTTCGACGAGGTCGTCGAGGAAAACGGCTGGATTTTCGTCCGCGAGGGAGCGGCCTGCGCGGCGCTCCGCATGCTCGGCGGACACGAGTGGACGACGCAGGGTGAATGGAAGGACGTCGAGGTCGTCAGCCCCGGGGCGAAGAACGGGGCGGTCTGCGAGGCGGGCCTGATTGCCGACTTCGGCTCGTTTGAGGCATTCCGCCGAGAGATCGCCGAGAACGAGGTCCGGTTTGACCCGGAACGAATGCAGTTGACCTACGTCTCGAAGCGCGCCGGGACGATCACGATCGATACGAAGGGGCTGCGCGAGGTGAACGGCGAACCCGTTGACCTCGACTATCCCACCTACGACTGCCCGTACATCCAGTCCGAATGGGACAGCGGCGTGGTGACGCTGATCAAAGGGGAGCTGCGCGAGGTCCTGGACTTCCGAGAGCAGGAATAACGCCCGAACGCACGGCGATTCGTCATCAGCTTCTGGACCCGTTCCGGCGGGCGGCGAGCAGGGGGGCTGCTTGCCCCGATGCGGCGGACGGCGTACAATCGGTTAGACATTGAGGAAGCCGCGATGAAAGCGATGGTTCTTGAGGAGATCGCCCCGATTACGTCGAACCCGCTCGAACTGCGCCGGGTCCCCGACCCCGCGCCCGGGCCGGGCGAGGTGCGGGTTCGCGTCCGCTGCTGCGCCGTCTGCCGCACCGACCTCCACGTCATCGAGGGCGACCTGCCCCGGGCCACCCTGCCGATCATCCCCGGCCACCAGGTCGTCGGCACGGTCGATCAGCTCGGCGAGGGCTGCTCGCGGCTCGCCCTCGGCGACCGGGTGGGCGTCGCCTGGCTGCGGACGACCTGCTCGACCTGCCGGTTCTGCCGGGCCGGGCGCGAGAACCTGTGCGAGGAGCAGCGGTTCACCGGCTACCACGCGGACGGCGGCTACGCCGAGTTCGCCACTGTGCCCGAGGCGTTCGCCTATCCCATCCCCGACGGATTCGACGATGTGCACGCCGCTCCCCTGCTCTGCGCCGGGATCATCGGCTACGCGGCGCTGCGGCGGAGCGCCCTCCCGGACGGCGGGACGCTCGCCATCTACGGGTTCGGCTCCAGCGCCCACGTCGTGATCCAGATCGCCAGGCACCGCGGCTGCGAGGTGTATGTCGTCACCCGCGGCGAAGGGCACCGCCGGCTCGCCCGCGAGATGGGGGCCGCGTGGGTCGGGGACGACGCCGACGACATGCCGGTCAAGACCGACAGTGCGATCATCTTCGCGCCGGCCGGCGAGCTGGTCCCCATCGCCCTCGAGCACCTCGAGAAGGGCGGCACGCTTTCGCTGGCGGGCATCCACATGACGCCGATCCCCGAGCTGGACTACGAACGGCACGTTTTCTACGAGCGGGACATCCACTCGACGACGGCGAACACCCGCGAGGACGGCCGCAACCTGCTCGCCGAGGCGGCGGCGGTCCCCGTCCGGCCCCACGTGGCCACCTGGCCGCTTGAAGAGGCGAACAGGGCGTTGAACGACCTGAAGGCCGACCGGATCAACGGGACGGGCGTCCTGGTGATGACCGACGATTGAGAACCGAACCGATTGGAAAGGCGGTCCTATGAGACAATTGCACCCGACAGCCCTGCTCATACTTCTTCTGGCCGGCTGCGCCGGGCTGGGTGCGGCCGGCCCGGGCGACGAGCTCGCCGCCGCCAGCGCCGAGAAGACCGAGCCCGTCGATCAGGCCCGGTTCGACATGACCATC